>JAERMN010000313.1 GCA_016844625.1 Deltaproteobacteria bacterium | reverse complement strand
TCGCTCCACCAGCGGTCGATGCCGTGGGCGCAGCTCCAGGAACTTTTCTCGACGACGTCGACTTCGTGGGTCGGCGGATACTTCGCTAAAAATTCGCCGTAGTTGGTAAGCCGAGCAAGCCGTTTGGCTTCGATTTGTTCGAGCGTATAGGCGAGCGCCATGTCGCCGAAGCGATGGTGATGGCCGTAGCTCTCGCCGTCGGTGGCGATGTGCATGAGTTGGGGCCAGTCGCGCTCGCCGGCAAAGCCGCCGAGCAATTTGCTGATGAACTGTTCGCTGTGGCTGAGCAATCCTTCGAAGGCGACAGCGCGGGCGATCGGTCCATCGTAAAAAAACAGGGCGATAGTTTTGCCCGACGGCAGAGTTTGGCGGTAGGCGCGGCTTGGATCGATGGCCGCGCCGTTGATTTCGGTCCAATGCTGCGCGCCGATCATTCGAAAGCGCGCGGCCTGATGCGGCGCTAGGATTGTGAAGCGAATGCCTTGGTCGGCGAGCAGTTCGAGGGTTTCCAAGTCCACCGCGGTTTCCGCCAGCCACATGCCTTCGGCGGCGCGCTCGAAGCGCCGCTCAAAGTCGCGAATGCCCCAGCGGATCTGTGTCACCCGGTCGCGCCGGTTCGCCAGCGGCATGATGACGTGATTGTAAACCTGCGCCAGCGCCGAACCGTGGCCGGAAAATTTTTGCTGACTCTGGCGGTCGGCTTCGAGAATCGCTTGGTAGACCGCGGGCGCTTTCGCCTCGAGCCACGACAGCAGCGTCGGCCCGAAGTTAAAACTTATCTTGGCGTAATTGTTGACGAGCTTAACGATTTGGTTTTCGTCATCTAGGATGCGCGCCACGGCATTGGGCGCGTAACATTCATCGGTGATGCGCTCGTTCCAATCATGATAGGGATACGCCGAATCTTGCAGCTCGATGACTTCGAGCCAAGGATTTTCCCGCGGCGGTTGGTAGAAATGGCCGTGTATGCAGAGGTAGCGTTCCATTCGAAATTAATAATCGTTCACGGATACCGTGGTCGGTTCGGCGTCGGTACGAGTTTCATGGGAAAGAAATCCGAAATCCGAAGCACGAAATTCGAAACAAAGCGCAGCCAAATAAACCCGAAACCAAAGAAAATCCAAAACCTCGAATCCGAATCGGCTTTGTTTAGGATTTTGTGTTTTTTGAACATTTGAATTTGTTTCGGATTTCGTGCTTCGATTTTTTTTGATGGGTCATGGGTTCTCCATGACCCAAGTGGTTTTGCGCGGTCCGCGACCGAGCACGACGATGCCCGTCGGCGAGACGAAGTAGCGTTCTCGATCTTTCTCCGTGTCGTAGCCGATCTCGGTGCCCGAGGGGATCACGTTGGCCTTGTCGATGATGGCGTTGCGGATGCGGCAATTGCGGCCGATCTCGACCCAATCCATGATCACTGAGTTGTCGATATGACTGAAGCTATGAACGCGCACGTTCCGACCGATGACACAGTTGCGCACGTGGCTGCCGCTGATGATCGTGCCTTCGGCGACCACCGAGTTGACCGCCATGCCTTGACGGTCGGCCCAGTCAAAGACGAATTTGGCCGGCGGGTCGGCATAGCCGACCGTGCGCAGCGGCCAACTGCGGTTGTAGAGATTAAACGAAGGATCGATGGAGCAGAGATCCATGCTGGCGTCGAAGTACGCTTCGATGGTGCCGAGGTCGCGCCAGTAGCTGGGCTCTTCGCCCTTGGACGGACTGGGCACGCGGTTTTTGCGAAAATCGTAGGCGAAAACTGTGCCGCCTTTTATCATTTCCGGAAGAATGTCGCGGCCAAAATCATGTTTGCTCGTCGGATTGGCAGCATTCCGAGTGAGCGCTTCGATGAGCACTTCGTTGTTGAAAAGATAATTGCCCATGGAGACCAGCGCCAAGCCCGGTTCACCTGGAATTGATTTAGGCTGCGCCGGTTTTTCGTCGAAACCGACAATGCGCCAGTTGTCGTCGATCTCGAGCACGCCGAACTGCGAAGCTTCTTCAATCTTGACCGGCACGGCGGCCACCGTGGCGTCGGCCCCTTGTTTCTGGTGATCGTCGATCATCTGACGCACGTTCATCCGATAAACGTGGTCGGCGCCGAACACGGCGACCAGTTTGGGACTATGGCGTTCGAGTAAATATAAATTCTGATAAATCGCATCGGCGGTGCCTTGGTACCAGTCGTCGCCGGAACGCATCTGCGCGGGCACCGGAATGACAAAATGTTCGCCGAGAAAGTCAGTTGTCCGCCAGCCGCGGTCGAGGTGTTCTAACAGTGACTGAGCCTTAAACTGGGTGAGGACGTAGATCGACAAAATACCCGAGTTAATAAAATTTGACAGGACAAAATCGATGATCCGATAGCGACCGCCAAAGGGCACGGCGGGCTTGGCCCGATGTTGCGTCAACGGAAAAAGCCGCTCGCCGCGTCCGCCGGCCATCACTACACCTAGAATATACATCATGAGCCTCTTGTTAGGTCCCCCTTTAGCTCAAAAGTTGCTGGTACAAGTTGCTATACGCTTGCGCTGAGCGATCCCAAGAAAAATCCATCGCCATGGCGCGCCGTCTGAGCGCGCTCCATGCCGGCTTATCGTGGAAGGCCGCCAAGCCGCGATCGATGGCATCGAGCAGCGCTTGCGCGTCGTAAGCTTCAAAAACAAAACCGGTTCCCGATTCCGTCGCCGGGTCGTAGTCCTCGACGGTATCTTTCAAGCCGCCGACGGCGCGCACGATCGGGATCGTGCCATATTTGAGGCTGTACATCTGATTGAGGCCGCAGGGTTCATAGAGAGACGGCATCAAAAACAAATCGGCGCCGGCTTCGATCCGGTGCGCCAACCTTTCGTCAAATCCGATACGCACGGCGACCCGACCCGGATAGCGGGTGGCGGCGGTACGAAAAAACTCTTCGAACTGAGGCTCGCCGCTGCCGAGTAATGCAAACTGTACTTCGCGCTGCATCAGACGATCGAAAATGGTCGTGACCAGATCGAAACCTTTTTGCGACGTCAGGCGAGAGATCATCGCAATCACGGGCGTGGCGGATCGATCCGGCAGATCGAGCATTTGGCGCAAGTGTGTTTTAGAGTTGCGTTTGACGCTGCGGTTATTAACGCCGTGGTGCGGTGTAAGATAAGGATCGGCCCAAGGGTTCCATTGGTTGTAATCGACGCCGTTGAGAATCCCGATAAGGTCGTCGGCGCGTTGTCTAACCACATCTTCCAGACCGAAGCCCTGCTCGGGCGTCATGATCTCTTGCGCGTAGGCCGGGCTGACGGTGGTCAGTTTGTCGGCGAAGACCAACCCGCCTTTGAGGAAATTGATCCGGCCGTAGAACTCTAAATACTGCGGCGCGAAAAAGCTGTCATCGAGATTTAAAAGCTGCCACTTGGATTGTTCGAAAAGGCCTTGGAAGCCAAGATTGTGAATCGTTAACAAGGTTTTCGCCGCGGCGATCTCTGGGTAGCGCGCCCCTTGGGTTTTGAGAAAGACAATGGCGAGGGCCGCCTGCCAATCGTGGGCGTGGACGACATCGACCGGATAGGCGCGTAGGATCTCCAGCGCGGCACGGTTGAAGAAGGTAAATCGTTCCGCGTTGTCGGGATAGTCTTCCACCGCCGTGCCGTAGAGAAATTCTCGATCGAAATAGCGGTCGGCGCGGATGAGATACACATCGATGCGCTTGCCGATCACGGTCTGAAGCACGGTCGCGTCTTCGGTTCGATCGGCGAGCGCAACGGATAATTTGAACGGCAACTGCCGCAGAGGAAAATCACTGCGGAGCGTGCATCGGTAGGCTGGGAGGATCAAAGTGATGTGGTGTCCGAGTGGTTCCAGCGCGGTCGAAAGCGTGCCCAACACATCGGCCAAACCGCCCGTCTTGGCAAACGGAATGGCTTCAGAGGCGATCATCGCGATCTTCATATCTTATTCAAATTCTTTTTCACCACGAAGGGCACGAAGGGCACGAAGGTCGGAGTTTTAATAATCCGAACCCGTCGTGTTCTTCGCATTGCTAAACCCAAGAGTTTGCGAGGCTCAGGCAAATTCTCCAGCTGCAAGCTCTCGAGTTCGGTTGCGCTCCCATCGGCTCCGAACTGAACGGTGCGCCCAGCGCACCCTACGAAAAACTTCGTGCTCTTGGTGTCCTTCGTGGTGCGCTATCCGGTCGTCCTTTGGCGCCTCTCTGCGAGTTACTCCGAATCGATTGCTGCTCCGCCGCACTACGCTTTGTTGGTAAAAAACACCGCTGCCAGCGGTGGTAACGTTAAGGTTAACGAACAAGGACGGCCATGCAGTGGTGTTGCTTCGGCTTCGACACCACCCTGATTGCCCACGCCGCTGCCGCCGTAGTCCTTGGCATCGCTGTTGAGCGCTTCGCGCCAAAAGCCGCCGCGGGGCGCGCCGATGCGGTAGTCTTGGCGCGCCACTGGCGTGAAGTTGCAGACCGCCAGTACCAGTGTTGCCGTCGATTTGCCTTTGCGCATCAGGCTCAGCACGCTGCTCTCAGCGTCGCCGCAATCGATCCACTCAAAACCGGCCGGCTCGCAGTCGAGCTCGTGCAGCGCCGGCTCCTCGCGGTAAAACCGGTTCAAGTCGCCGAGCCAACGCTGCACGCCGGCGTGGGACGGGTAGGCCCACTCGCGGCGCTGGGCGAACTCGCCGCCCATGAACAAAAGTTTCTTTGCCGGCTGGGCGTACATGTAGCCATAGAGCACGCGCAGATTGGCGAACTGTTGCCATTCATCGCCGGACATTTTGCCGAGCAGCGAGCCTTTGCCGTAGACCACTTCGTCGTGCGACAGCGGCAAGACGAAGTTTTCATGAAAGGCGTAGAGCATGCGAAAGGTCAAATCATTCTGATGATAACGCCGGTGCACGGCGTCCTTGCGCATGTATTCCAACGTGTCGTGCATCCAGCCCATATCCCACTTGAGGCCGAAGCCCAAGCCGCCGACGTGGTTGGGCCGCGACACCATCGGCCAGTCAGTGGACTCCTCGGCGATGGTCTGGACATCCGGATAGTGTTCGTAGACGGCGCCGTTCAGCCGGCGCAGAAAGTCGATCGCCTCAAGGTTCTCCCGGCCGCCATACTTATTCGGTATCCACTCGCCGTCCTTGCGGGCGTAATCAAGGTAGAGCATCGACGCCACCGCGTCGACTCTCAAGCCATCGATATGATACTTGTCGAGCCAAAACAGCGCATTGCTGATCAAAAAACTCTGCACTTCTTTGCGCCCGTAATTGAAAATATAGCTCTTCCACTCCGGGTGGTAACCTTGGCGCGGGTCGGCGTGCTCGTACAGATGCGTGCCGTCGAAGTAGCCTAGTCCATGCTCGTCGCTGGGAAAGTGCGATGGCACCCAGTCGAGGATGACGCCGATACCGTGCTGGTGCAGCGTGTCGATTAAATACATGAAATCTTGCGGCGTGCCGAAATTTCCCGACGGCGCGAAGAAGCCGGTGATCTGATATCCCCACGAACCGAAAAAAGGATGATCCATAACCGGCAAAAACTCAACATGAGTGAAGCCGAGCCGGTCGAGATAGTCGGCGAGTTCAGACGCCAGCTCACGGTAGGAGAGCGAGTGGCCGGCTTCGGCAAAATTTCTGCGCCATGAGCCCAAGTGCATTTCATAGATCGCCATCGGCTTGTCGAGGCGATTAATTTGCTGGCGGTCATTCATCCATTGGCGATCGTTCCAAGCGAAGTCCAAATCCCAGACGATGGAGGCCGTCTTAGGCGGTATCTCATTGAACATTGAAAAAGGATCGGCTTTGTCGGCGCGGTAAGCCTGAAAGCGCGACGCGATGTGGTACTTGTAAAGCGCGCCCTTGCCGACGCCGGGAATAAAACCTTCCCAAATGCCGGTGTGGGCTTTCGGCGCTAGGCGATGGCTGGCTTTGTTCCAACCATTGAACTCGCCGATCACTGAAACTTCCTCTGCGTCCGGCGCCCAGACGGCGAAGTAGGTTCCCGACACGCCGTTGTCGGTGACGACATGGGCGCCTAGCTTGTCGTAGAGCCGGAAGTGGCTGCCTTCGTTAAACAGGTAACTGTCGTGGGCGGTCAGTAGGCTCGCCGGTTGCGGGTGCGACATCGGCGCTATTGTAAACCATCCGGTTACGGATGTCGCTGATTGTCTGCAAAATGTCACTGATGGTGCCGTTGCGGCGTATCGCTTCGAGGGAGTAACGCGCCTTGCGCTGCCAATTGGGCCGCTCGCGCCAGGTGCCGGGGACGTTTTGCGGCGCCGGCTCGAGCCAGAGATCTTCCAGGTTGATCAGCAAGAATTCTTCGTTTTGTCCGGCCAGATAGGCGAGCCAGCCTTCGCAGGCGTCGCCGTTAAGCAACCCGCGCGCGCGCAGGAATGATTCGAGCGCTATGCGTTGCGCGCCGCGGTAGTCCAGCTCATTTTTCGCTTGGGCTTCTTCTAGCAAGCCCAATTCAACTCGATCAGCGATATCTTTTGCTTGCCAGAATCCCATGAACGTCGCGGTGTCGTGCGTGTTCAAGCTGGCGACGACGTTGGCGGGGATTTCGTCGAGCGCATGAGCCGGGTCTGCGTTCACCCCGAACTGGCCGACATGCATGCCGCGAATGTGATGGCGCGCCATCGCTTGATTGACATAGTCGGGGGCGTAAAACTCGGGCGCGCGGTAGTGGACGTAAACGCCGTCGCTGGCGCCAAAGCCTTCGGGCACCCAGAAGGCGCGGTGTAAGCCCATCACGTGATCGATGCGCAACATGCCGGCCGGGCGCATGTGGTGGCGCAAAGATTCAAGGTAATAACGATAGCCCTGTTGCCGAATCGTTTCCGGGTGGAGCGGCGGGGAGCCCCAGTTCTGGCCTTTGATGAACAGCCCATCGGGTGGCGCGCCACCGTTCATATCGAGAGCGAAGAGCTCGCGCTCGCGCCAAACATCGTAGCCATCGCGATTGACGCCGAGCGGGAAATCGAGATAAAGCGCCGTGCCGTTGGCGCGCGATTGTTCGTTGAGCGCGGCAATTTGTTCGTCGCACAGCCATTGAACGTAGAGATGATAATGCTTGGCGCCGGCATCAAAATCGCCGGCTCGCAACTTGCCATTGCTAGGGGCCGACGGCCAATGCAGCCAGCTTTTTTGTTCGCGCTCAGTCTTGGCCCGAAAGTCGGCGTAGTCCCGAGCGACCGGATGAGTCGCGACGTAATTCTCGAAGCTGGTTCTGCGTTCCGACGAACTGCCCCAAAGGTATTGTGACAGCGCCTCGAGGACTTTGCGCTTGAGCGACATGATCTCGCGGTATTGAACCAGAGGAGCCGCGGTTAGTCGTTGCAGCTCGGTTGCAAAGCTCGCCGAGAGGATTGATTTCGCCGTGGGACAGTCTTCTAATTCGGGAATTTGCTCGACGTTGAGAAAAAACTCATTCCAAAACAGCCGGCTCACCGGCGCGTAGGGACTGGGATTGAACGGCTCGTCTAAAAAGCTTGCCAACATCGGCAGGGTCGCGACCGCGTGGCCGCCGTGTTCGGCGGTGAGATCGCTCAACTGCGCGAGATCGGACAAGTCGCCGGCGCCCCAACTCTGCTCGGAATGAAGCGCGTAGAGCGGACAGAAAAGACCCCAACGCTTGGCTTGGCGATCAGCCGCAGTGTACGCATACAGCGGCGCGCAAAACAGATAGGACTCCAGTTCGAGATCGCCGATGCGGCAGTAAAGTCGATGATACCCGAGCGGGATTTGCGCCGAGCCGAGCAAGCGGCGCGTTACGTATCGCATGGCCTCAACTTCGCGGCGCACTATCGTGAACGTGGAATCGTCACGCAGTTCGCCGTCGAGTATCGCGCCGTCTTCCAAAACGATGCGATAAGACGATGGCGCTTCGCCAAGTTGGCACGGAACGCGCACTTTGAGTTGTAACGGATGGTTTTCCCAAAGCACCACCACCGGCTCGATCACGCGCTGCCAAAGCGCTTGGCGGCGTTGCCGGTAGGCGTCGTCAATATCATCCAGCCGGTCCATCGGCGCGCCGAGCGCCTGCAACGCGCGCAAGATTGCTTCGCTGGGCGCTTGGCGGAGTTGGCCGAGGCCGTCGCGATAGGCGGATTGAATGCCGTAAAGGCGAGTGAGGCGGTGCAGTAAACTCGGCATGTTCATGACCTTGATCGCAGTCTAGCAGAGGCGCAGCCGATTTGCCTGCTGGACATATTGCGACATTTCTAGAGTGACAAATGGTGACCTTGGAAAAAGGGCTGGGTCGGCTTTCCCAATTAGCCCGGATTGCGCAGTTGAAAGTGACGTGAAGATCGAGGCGTAAGCCTTCCGTCGCGAAGGCAATGCGGTTCTACCTCTAAGCGGGCCGCGAGCATAGGTGCAATCCGTGCATGCTTCAAGCGTTATGCGACGGCTTGCCGAGTAGTCCAAAAGACTTTGAAACTCTACAGTCGAGTGCTTTCGCGACTCCAGGCTCACACCTCGCTCAACCGAGGTTCTGACTTCAACCATAGAATTCGGGACAGACCCTGCTGTGGCACTCACGGAAGCGCGGAGAATGACGTCATTGCAGTGAGGGAACGCGGGCGCTCGGCGTTAAACCAAGCGCACCCAGGGCTTCTGCTGTGAAATCGCGTAGCCGACTTCGCAGGCGGCGGTGACGCCGGCGGCGTGGAGATCGTCGACGACTTTGGCGGCGTGGCGTTTGGCGACGGCGATGAGCAGGCCGCCGGAGGTTTGCGGATCGAGGGCGACTTGGACGAGGCCTTCGCGGATCGATTTCTCGATGACCATTTTGTCGTCCAGGTAATCTTTGTTGCGTTTGCAGCCACCGGTGACGTAGCCTTTCTCGGCCAAACGTACGGCGCTTTTCAACAGCGGCAGTTTGGCCGACTCAATGACCAGCGTGATGCCGCTGCCGCTGGCCATTTCCTGGGCGTGGCCGAGGATGCCGAAGCCGGTGACGTCGGACACCGCGTGAACCGGATGTTTGCGCGCGACGAGAGAGGCCGCGGCGTTGAGCGCGGTCATGGAAGCCACGGCTTGATTGACGCTTTCTTCGGATGCCTTCCCCTTTTTGAGCGCGGTGGTGACGATGCCGGTGCCAAGCGGTTTGGTCAATATTAACGCATCGCCTTCCTGGACGCCGACGTTGCGAAAGATTTTATCCGGATGAATGACGCCGGTGACCGACAGGCCGTACTTTATTTCGTCGTCGATAATGCTGTGGCCGCCGATAATCACCGCGCCGGACTCTTTGACCTTGTCGGCGCCGCCTTTGAGAATCTCGCCGAGGATGGAGATATCCATCTTGCCCTTGGGAAAGCAGACGATGTTC
>JAERMN010000031.1 GCA_016844625.1 Deltaproteobacteria bacterium | reverse complement strand
GTCAGCGCCGACGATTTCGGTCAAAAATTTTAAAACCTTGGGCTCGTAGATCATGGTGTCGAAGTAGAAGCGGTGAAACATCTCTTCGACGCTGCCGTTAAATTTTACTTTCGGCTCGGGGCGGCTGCCGTGGCCGTGGCGCCAGCGGCCGGACAGATAGGGTGAGACGCCGCCGCCGTGGGCAAGCAAAATTCTCAACTTGGGAAAGCGTTCCATGATACCGCTGAAAATCAAACATGCGGCAGCCGTGGTGGTTTCCACCGGCAGGCCGATTAGATTTTGCAAATAATATTTGTTCAGAGCGCTGAAACCGGCGCGCAGATCGGGATGGATCAGAACCAGCGTCTGGGTTTCTTCGGCCTTCTCGAAGAACGGCAAAAACTCCGGATCGTCGAGATCGCGGCCGCCGTAGTTGGTGATGATCTGCACCGACTTGAGCTTCAAATGGCGCGCGGCGCGTTCCAATTCCTCAGCAGCAGCCCCTCCAAACGGCAGCGGCACCATGCCCATGCCCCAAATCCGCCCGGGGTAGTTCCGCTCGATCTCGGCCAGGCCGTCGTTGATCTGCCGGCATGCCCAGACATTGGTCGCTTCATCGCAGCCGACAAAATTAACGTAGGGCGGCATCGATAGCACGATGCCGTCGATCCCAGCCGTGCCGAGCTGGGATAAGTTTTTGTCGTACTCGGCGCGCTTGGGTTGGAGCGGGTGCGAACCGCCGTCGGGTTTTGCTAAAACTTCGCCTTTGTTCGTCGTCGCGATGCGGAGCCCGAAACGATCGCCGTCACCGCGCCGCACCGCGTCGAAGAAGTTTTTTGAGTAACCGTGATTGTGGATGTCGATGATTTTCGCGGTCATGAGTGTGGCCTTGGTTTGTGCGAGTTAAGGAAGATTGGGGAGTATTCACCACAGAGACGCAGAGTTCGCGGAGAAATTATGTAGATTCATTTCCTCGCTTAATTTTCTTTGCGTTCTCCGCGCCTCCGCGGTGAGTCTCTCTTAATTCTTCTTGAAGAAAATGCCTTCGAACCTCTTGGTGCGTTCTTTTACCAAATTTATGTCTTGGCGGCCGCCGACGACCGGGAGGAGCTTGACGCCGGTCAGATCGGCTTCAGGTTCGCCGGCTTTGATGCCTTTGCGCGCCGCGGCTTGGCCGGTCTTGGCGAATGCTTGTTGGCCTTCTTCCGAGGTGCTCCATTCGACCCAGAGCTTGGCGGCGTTTCCATGGGGCGAGTTCTTGATGATCGACTGAAAGTTGCCCGCCGCGCGTATGCCTTCGGCGGGTTTCAAGAATTTCAGCGGCGCGCCGCTTTTGCGCGCGGCGATGATCTCGTCGTGGGACGCGGTGATGAACAGGACGTATTCGCCGCGCACCAGATTGGCCAAGATCGTGCCGGAGTCTCGGCTAAAGAAAATATCCTGCGCCGCCAGTTTGTGCAGGTATTCAATGCCAAAAGCCTTTTCCAAGCTGGCGATGGTACCGGCGCCGCCGCCGCTGCCGCGCGGGTCGTCCGAGGCCATCTTGCCTTTGAATCTCGGCTGCAGCAGATCGGCCCAGGATTTGGGTTCGTCCGCCGGCAAAACCAGCTTCGAATTGATCGCCATGGAGAAGACGCTGGCGCGCAGCGGATTGGCATTCGGTATATCCGGCAACAGCTCTGGTATGAAGTGTGACCACTGCGAGGTTTTGAACGGCTCCAGATAATTCAAATCAGTGAGTATTTGATGATTGGTCGGACCGGCGATAATGATGTCGCCGATCAGGCGATTAGTTTTTTGTTCGGCGATAATCCTTTCACGGGACTGGGCGCCGGGCTCGTCGAACGCTTCGATGGTGATCCCCGCGTAACGCCTCTTAAACGCAGTGGCGATGGGCGTGAGAAAGGGCTCGCCCAATCCATAGATGACCAGCTTGCCTTCCTTCTTCGCTCCCTCGTAAAGTTTTGCGACGTGCGGCGCGGTGGCGTCGGCCGCGTCAACAGGTGTCCGTGAAATCGGACTCGCTGCGAACAAGAACAATAGAAGAAAAAAGTTGAGGGTTTTGTTGATGGTTGATTTGATCGACATGACTCCCTCCGTATGGAGACCGTATCATAATTCGCGCAGTCCTACGGATGTCATCCTGAGCGATAGCGAAGGATCTGCTTTTTCCGATGCCGTAGCACAAAGCAGATTCTTCGCCGGTGGCTCAGAATGACATTACGACACAGTCTGATGGGCGAAGCTATATCAAAGTCGTTCGTTACTGGCTAGCCACTTTTCGCGCTAATCCGATTCGCGACCGAAGGCGCCGAGACGGCGCGCGATAATCATCGCCGTGACATTGATGACGGTCAATACCACTGCGAGCGCCGACACCAGTCCCAAGCGAGTGCCGACCTGGCTGTATTTGAACAGCGTGACCGCGAGCAGCTCGGTACCGTGGGCGGAGAAAAGAATCGTCGTGCTGACGGCGCGGGAAAAATTGACGAACAATATCAGGATGCCAGCGGCGAGCGCGGGCTTGAGCAGCGGGAGCATAATTTTTCTGAAGGTCTGTGCCCAACTGGCGCCATGGACCATCGAACATTCTTCAAGCTCGGGGCTCAACTGTCCCATGACACCGCTCATCAATCTCACGCCCACCGGCAAACCGATGGTGATGAAAACGATCAGTAACAGAGTCAACGTGCCGAACAGCGGCACGGGCAGCAAAATGTACGCCCACAACATGCCGACGCCGGCGACGATGCCGGGAATCGCGTTGGGCAACCAGCAGATCAGGTCGAGAGCGTTGCGCCCGGCATATTTAGTCCGCGTCGTAATATAGGCTACGAAGCTACAAAGAAGCACCGTAAGAATCGCCGCGGCGCCGCCGATCATCACCGTGTTCGTTAGGCTGCGCCACACCAGAGGGTCGGTGACGATGGTGTGGTAATTCTCCAACGTCACCATATCCCACTGGGTCATGCCGAAGACGCGCAGAAACGATCCCGCTACGACTTGAGACAAAGGCAGCCCGGTGGCGAGGAAAAAAAAGCCGATACAAAAGGCGAAGGTGACGTATTTAAATCGGCCGAGGTGAACCACTTGCGGCTTGTACCCCTTGCCAGTGATGACAAAGAATTCTTTGCCCTTGAGCAGCTTGTGCTGTACGCGCAGCAAACCCAGCATCAACACAAAGAAGCTCGCTCCTAGAGCAGTGGCCAATCCGTAATTGACCGGAAAGTCGTACTCGATGGCGGCGTAAATGCGATTGCCAAAGACAAAAACCTTGGCCGGAAGACCGAGCAACACGGGCACCTCGAAGGCATCCATGGCGCGGATGAAGCTAAAAAAGCTCGCGCCCAAGATGATCGGCGCAATCATCGGCATCGTGATCGTGACCGCGGTGCGCAAGGGGCCCGCGCCCGAAGCGGCCGCGGCCTCTTCGAGTGCGGCGTCCATGTTACGCAGGGCGGTGACGAAAAAAATGAAGAGAAACGACACCGAGCCAAGAGACATGACCCAGACGATGCCCCACAGGCTGTATATATTGAAAGGAGATTTTTCCAGGCCGAAGAGTTCACGCAGATAAACATTGAGCGTGCCGGTCTTCGGGCTGAGCAGCATGATCCAACCGATCGCTTCCATGATGCCGGGGACAAAAAAGGGAATGATGATCAAAGTTTCCAACATGCCACGGCAGGGAGTATCCGTGCGCGCGATGATCCAGGCGAGCGCCAGAGCGATCACACCGGCGCAAATGGTTTTTGCGCCGATCAGCAATGCGGTGTTGAGAAATACTTTGTAAGTGTCGGGGTCGCCGTATGCGGTGATGTAGTTGTCGAGAGTGAAGTTGCCGGGAAACCCCGGCCGGTCGGTCCAAAAGCTGCCGTAGATGAGCATCGTCAAGGGAAATAGAATCAGAAAGGCCACGATGATTGTGACCAAAGTCATGGCGAGGAATGAAAGATCGAGTCGTCTCATCGTCAGTTGTGCTCAATGACGACCACTATGGAGACATGCTGCGATCAAGGAAAAAAAGATTAGCGGCTCGATTTGCCATAATGTTTCATTGTAGCTTCTCTCGAAATGCTCGCCTATTCTGGAATGGAACGCCTGTGCGCTTGGAGATATCAAGTAAGTCGTCGACAACGGGTTTCAGCAGTGGAATTCCTTCTCTGCTTCTAATCGCTTCCGCTTCCCTTTCCGGGTCGCCGGGGATGAGCGGGCCGTTGGTGCCGGGTGCGGGCTTGGTATTGCGGAACACGTGTATCCAGTCGTCGATCTGTTTTTTAAATTCGTCTTTGTCGATGAAGCCGTCTATTTGCATCGCTCCAAAGAAGTGGCCGATGCCTTTGCCGACGCTGCGCGCGGGGATTTCTTGGCGTAGCGCGAAGGGCGGCGCGAAGGGGCCCCAGTTGGCGCCGCTCAGCACGCAACAGAGGATGTCGACCATCGACGCCAGGCCGTAGCCTTTGTGGCCGCCCATTTCTCTTTCGGAGCCGAGCGGCAGTTGAGCGCCGCCGTCTATCATGTCTTGCGGATTGGTTGTCTCGCGGCCGTGCTTGTCGACGATCCAACCTTTGGGCACTGGTTCTTTTTTGCGCAGGGCGATTTCGATTTTGCCATAGGCTACCGCACTGGTGGCCATATCGATGACGATGGGCGGTTCTTTGTAGCCAGGAAAAGCGATGGCGATCGGATTGGTGCCGAGCATTCTTTCCGCGCCCCACAGCGGCGCGACGAGTTTGGTCGTGTTGGTCATCGCCCAGCCGATCAGATCTCTTTCGAGCGCTTTTAACGGATAGTAGCCGGCGATGCCGAAGTGATTGGTGTTGCACACGCTGACCCAACCGGAGCCATGCTGCTCGGCTTTGTCCATGGCGATTTCATTCGCCTTGGGCCCAACGACCAAGCCCAAGCCGTTGTCGCCGTCGACGCTGGCGACGCTGGCTTTCTCGCGGACTACCTTTATTATCGGTTTGGGATTGATTCTGCCCAGCTCCAGCATTTCAAAATAAGTGTGCAGCCGCGCGACGCCATGGGAATCGATGCCGCGCAGATCGCTTTTGGCCAAAACATCCGCCGCTTGCTCGGCGTCGGCTTGAGGCACGCCGAAGTGCATGAACACTTGCGCGGAAAAGTTACGCAGATAAGCGTCGGAATAGAGATGGGTTCTTGGTTCATCCGAGATTTTGGCCATAATGAACAAGTAGCTTTGTCGCTGTGGCGCTGTCAATGATTAGAGTTGGCTAGAAAAAACTGCAACAAGAGCGTTTGTTGA
This sequence comes from Deltaproteobacteria bacterium, assembly GCA_016844625.1. Taxonomy (GTDB): domain Bacteria; phylum Desulfobacterota; class Binatia; order UBA9968; family UBA9968; genus DP-20. The sequence continues at coordinate 10,010 of JAERMN010000031.1, read as the reverse complement.
AACGGGCTGTAGTTGTCGTCGGAGACCAGATAAATCATCGTGCCTGTGGAAGTTTGTTGGACCGCGAGGCCTTCGAAGTTTTCGACGACGAGAGGTTGCTCAAGCCGAAATAATTCTCCGCCGGCGAGTTTGCCACCCGGCTGGATTGTCTTGGCGTCGAGGATCGTCAAGCGCGCCGACAAGACGCCGAAGCGGACATAGCGCCGTTCGAGCACGAGAATATCGCCGTTTGTGAGTGCGGCACAGTCGGTGACGCGAAAACCTTTGGCAGGCAAATAAGATAGTTCCGCGAATTGGCTGCCGTCGATCAGCCAGCCCTTAAAGCTGCCGTCGGGATTGGCGAATTCTTCGGTCAATGCCAAGAGGCGGCCGTCAGGTAGCGACGTTAACCCTTCAAGTCCGCCGTTGCTCGGCGCCCGCGATATCTCAGAGGGAACAGCCATAGGCGTTGGCGTCGATCCGAAAGTTCGGGGCGGCAGATCGTAGCGCCAGATCCGATGGCGGCCTTCAAAAGCGACGAGAAACGCACCATCCCGTGCGCGAGTCAGCGCTTCCGCGTCCGCCAGCGAGCCGGTGACGGGGGTGGCGGCCGGCGTGAGCATGGGGGCGATTTGCCAATCGACCAGATCCCGCAGCGCGCCTTGAGCATCGCTCACTATCTTTGCCGACAACCAGTAGCCCCGGTCGGAGATCGCGTAGAGCTTCCCATCTGGACTGATTGTCAGTCCGGACAGCCCGCCGAAGCGCTTATCCTTCGATGCCAATTGGAAAGCGCCCGTGAGAGTGAGCGAACCGAACTGCTTGCGGTCGGGCTGTTTTGGATCGAGCTCAAACGGAATCAACTCGACCAGGCGAGCTTTTGTTGCCTGCGCAACGCTGTTGTTTTTCCACGACAGCAAAGAACAGAGGATCACGAACGCGATTAATGTTGAATGTTGTCTAGCCGGTCGGTGCATGGCTCCGTGAAGGATTGCATCGTTGCCGTTTCTGCACAAGTCCGCTTGCACGTCATCAGCCTTGACAGACGGAGCAAGCCCGTTATACGCAAGGGTGTCTTTACTTCAACGACTCTTCATTTCTCCCGATTTCCAAAAGTGGAAATCGCAAATCGGAAGGGGGCGCCGTGGTGAGCACTGAAAAACGTAGCTTTTCCATCGTCGGTCAGTCGGTGCCGCGCGTCGACGGCGTAGCGAAAGTCACCGGTAACGCCAAGTATGTTGCCGACCTGACGATTCCAGGAATGATCGAGGGAAAGTTCTTGCGCAGCCCCTACGCGCACGCGCGCATTCGCTCCATCGATAGCGCTGAAGCCGAAGCGATGCCCGGCGTGGTGGCGGTGCTGACGAGCAAAGACTTAACCGATATCGGACCCTACATCGGACGAGGTAAGAACAAAGACCAGCCGATCATTGCGACCGGCCGAGTGATCTTCGCCGGGCAGCCGGTGGCGGCCGTCGCTGCCGTGGACCGGGCGACGGCGGAAGAAGCGTTAGGCAAAATTCACGTGCTATACGACGAGTTGCCCGCGGTGATCAGCGTCGATGAGGCGATGGCCGACGGCGCGCCGCGCTTGCATGATTTCGCGGCGCGAAACATTTGCGCGCATCATGAGCTGATCAAGGGTGATGTGGAAAAAGGTTTCGCCGAGGCGGACGTGATCGTCGAGGACGAATTTGAATTTCCCATGATCTATCACTACGCGATGGAGCCGCACGCCGCGATTGCCCAATTCGACGGCGACGGCATCACGATTTGGACGTCAACCGGCCATCCCTTCGGCGTGCGCCAAGACGTCGCCGAGGTGTTTCACGCGCCGCTAGCTAGAGTTCGCGTTCACGTGAACTTCGTCGGCGGCGCCTACGGCAGCAAGTCGGGCGGGAAAATAGAGCCCTTAGTTGTGGCGCTGGCGCGCAAAGCGCAGCGCCCCGTGCGGGTTGTCACTTCCGTTGCCGAGGCGATGGTCACTTGCCGCCGCCACGCGATCACGTGCAAAGTTAAAACCGGCGTTAAGAAAGACGGCACTTTGGTGGCCAAGCAAGCCGATATTTTTCTCAACACCGGCGCTTACGCGGAGACCGGTCCGACGGTTGCCGGACGCACCTTGACGCGCATCCTTGGTCCCTATCGTTATCCTCATCTTAAGATCAACTCCTACTGCATTTACACCAACACAGTTTCCGCGGCGTCGTTCCGTTCCATCGGCGGACCGCAAACCGCCTGGGCGACGGAATCGCAGATGGATATCATCGCGCAGAAGCTGGGCATCGATCCGGTCGAGTTACGGCTAAAAAATCTGGTCGAGAAAGGCGAAGAGTTACGCCCTAAATATCGCCCGCTGGACGCCGATCTGGCCAAAGGGTTCAAGCTCGTCACCGACAAGTTGGGCTGGGACGGTCCGCTTTCGAAAGAAGGGCATGGCCGCGGAGTGGGCTTTGGCACCACCGATCCCGGTGCGCCGTTGGCGTCGACAGCAACGGTGCATGTGCTGGCAGACGGCAGCGTAGTTTTTATGTGCGGAACGTCTGAGCTTGGCCAGGGCGCGAAAACGATTATGAGTCAAATTGTCGCCGAAGAACTGCGCGTGCCCCTCGACCGGGTCACGATCCGGCCCATCGACACGGCGTTCACTCCCTTCGACCGCTCCACCGGATCGAGCCGCTCGACTACGGTCATGGGCAAAGCAGTTGAGTTGGCGGGCGGCGATGCGCGCCGGCAGATTGTCGAACTGGCGATGGAGCATTTCGAGTGTCCTGAAGACGCGATCACGCTGCAAGACGGCGAAGCCAGCGCCGGCGGTAAAAAAATTACCTACGGCACATTGATCAACAAGCACTTCGCCGATCAGGGCGGCGAACTGGTTGGCACCGGTTACGCTCATAGCGGCATGGCGCCGACTCCCGCCAATCCATTGTTCTGGGAAATCGGTATCGGCGCGGTGGAAGTTTCGGTGGATCGCGAGACCGGCAAAGTTCACGTCGAGAAGTACATCACCGCCGCCGACGCCGGCAAAGCGATCCATCCGCTGCAGTGCGAGGGACAGGACGAAGGCGCGGCGATGATGGGATTTGGCCACACGTTTTATGAGGCGTACCAGTGGGAGGGCGGGCAGATCATCAATTCGTCTCTCGTCGATTACAAAGTGCCGACTTTCGATGACGTGCCGGACGAGTTCGAATCAATTCTCATCGAAGACGGCAACGGGCCGGGGCCCTACGGAGCGAAGGGTTTGGGCGAAGGCGGTATCATTCCGGTGGCGCCGGCGGTGGCCAACGCGGTGTACTGGTGCACCGGCGCGCGGGTGAAATCGCTGCCGCTAACGCCGGAAAAAGTTTGGCGTGCGATCAAGGAGGTTGCCAATGAGCGCAAGGTTTAAAAAAAATGAGACTTCCGGGTTTACTGTGAAGAAGTTTTCACCACGAAGGACATGGTTCGACTGCGCTCACCACAGGCTCCGGACACGAAGGTTTGGATCTAAGGGCGGGTTTAAAACCCGCCCCTACAAGAACTTCGTGCTCTTCGTGTTCTTCGTGGTGAATACGATCCATTTTCCCGCGTTAGCGTTCGCCCAGACGCCCTTCTATCAGGGGAAAACCATCACGATCATTCGCGGCAGCTCGCCCGGCGGCGTCGGCGAGATGCGCACGCGGGCGGTGGCGAATTATCTCAAAAAGCATGTGCCGGGAAATCCCACGGTGGTGATCGAGTTCATGGCCGGCGCCGGCGGCACCAAGGCGGCCAATCATCTCTACCGCGGCGCGCGCGCGGATGGCCTGATTATCGGCAGCGCGCCGAGCGGCATGGTGTCCTCCGCGCTTTTGGGCGAGGCCGGCGTGCAATACGATCTCGACAAGTTCAGCTATCTCGGCTCGCCGAACAGCGAATCACATTATGTGTTTTTCACCAATCGAAAGCTCGGTCTGGGCAGCATGGAAAAACTGCGCGGCCACTCGGGATTGAGGATCGGCGCTCAGACCGTCGGCCATCCGATTTATCTAACCGGCCGTCTGTTCGCTTACTTACTCGGCTTGAAGGAGCCGAAGTACGTCGTCGGCTATTCTTCTCCAGAGTTGGATGTGGCGATGCTGAGCGGCGAGCTTGACGCCGGGTCTGGCGTGGCCAGCAGTATCGTCAAGCAAAACCCGGAGTTTCTCGACAAAGGATTGATGGACTTTCATAGCGTCATTGAAATTCCCCGAGGCGACAAACATCCGCGCTTCGCTCAGTTGCCTGAACTTGACAGCTTCGTCAAGTCGGACAGGGAGCGCAAGCTGCTCGCGCTGCACCGCACGTTTAGGCTCGCCGGCTCGCCCTTTATATTGCCGCCGGGCACGCCGAAAGATCGGGCGGAGATTTTGCGCGAGGCGATGCGGAAGATTTACGCGGATCGGGAATTTCTCACCGAGTATCTGAAATTGACCGGTGAGGACGCGACGCCGCTTTTGCCCGACGCCAACGACAAGGCGATCAAGGAGCTGCCGCGCGATCCGGAAGTGATAGAGTTCTACAAATTGCTCGGCGGCACGCAGCCGCTGCCGCCGCGGTGAGAACGGCAGCCGAAGATAAGATTGGCCGCAAAGAACGCAAAGTGCGCAAAAAAGAATTTGGGTTGGTAGGGGCGGGTTTGAAACCCGCCCTCAGAGATTCGGCGCTTCTAAGCATTTGCGCGAGCCGCGAAATTTTTCAACTATAGCAAGACAAGGGTCACAAACTAGAAGAATCGGATTCGGAGTATTAGCCGCAAAGGGCGCAAAGGGCGCAAAAAAGAATTTGGGTTGGTAGGGGCGGGTTTGAAACCCGCCCTCCGGATCTGAGTGAAGGAGAAAGTATGAAGCCGGAAAAAGCGCAACTGGTGATCCAGGGGCTCAAGGCAGCCGGCATTGATTTCGCCGCCGGTGTTCCCGACGCACAATTTATTGAAGTCTACAAAATGCTCGCCGAGGATCGCGACATTCATTACGTCGGGGCGGCCAATGAAGCCGAGGCGGTGGGTATCGGCTTTGGCGCCTGGTTCGGCGGCAAGAAGCCGGCGCTGATGCTCGCGACTTCCGGTTTGCTGGTCGCGACCTATCATTTGGCGCGCATCAACCTACTGCATGAGGTGCCGGTGTTGGTCGTAATTCCGTACCGCGGCGACATCGGCGATCCGCGTTGGATGGGACTTTATAAAAAAACCACTGAGCCGGGATTGAACGCGATGGATATTCCCTATCGCATCGTCAGCCGGCCGGAAGATATCGTGCGCACGATCAAGGATTGCAACGAAAGCGCGCGCGCGTGGCTCAAACCTGTCGCCGTGCTGCTCAACGAGGAGGCTTTATGGTAACGCGCTATACTTTGCTTCAAGAACTATCGGCAATGGTTCCCGACGATGTCTTGGTGCTCACCAGCATCGGCAACAACAGCGGCTTTTGGGGCCAGTTGAAGGACCGCGAAGCCAACCTGTTTCATTTAACCATGGGCATGTGTTCATCCACCGCGCTGGGTCTTTCGCTGGCGCTGCCCAATCGTAAAATCGTCGCCGTCGATTCGGACGGCAATCTGACGTTGAGCTTGGGAGTGCTCGGCACCATTGCCAATGAGGCGCCGAAAAATTTGACTATCGTACTCATGGACAATCAGAATTATCTCGGCAGCAACAAGCACGCGCCGGGCATGCCGACGGCAACCGCCGGCAAAATGAATCTCGAAGCCGTCGCCAAGGGCTGCGGTATCGAGAGTGCTTGCACGATCGAGGATGCCGCGGCGTTTCGCGCCAGGATTCAAGCTGCGCTAGCGAGCAACGGTCCGCATTTTATCCGCGCCCGGGTTGAGCCGCTCGATACCGACGGCCCGAAAAAATCCAAACGGGTGCCCGACCCGCGCGAGAACAAGTATCAATTCGCCGGCTATATTCAAAAAACCGAAGGCGTAGAAATTCTCGGCAGCGGACTGGGTGGAGGGTGAGATGGGGGAGGAATAGCCGCAAAGAACGCAAAGGGCACAAAAAAAAATAGGAAATACAAGGGGCGGGTTTCAAACCCGCCCTCTTGTCCTTCGCGTGTCTGAAAATTTGCACGAGCTGACAATTTTTCAATTGAGGTGATCTGGAATGGACAGAATTCGAAAAAATCTAGAGCTAAAACTCTCTACTCCGCGCCCTCAGCGTCCTTCGACAAGCTCAGGACAGGCTCGCCGCAGTGAGTCACAGGGAATTCGGCAGTTACATTTCGCTAAGCGCATTGGGCTGCTTGCCTTAACCTTAATTGTTTTCACCTTCACCGCCGCCCAGGCGCAAACCAAGATGACCATCGCCTATTCGTCGATCGGCCCGATGGCGACGGGTGTCTGGATGGCCAAGGAGAGCGGCGCATTCGAAAGATATGGCATTCAAGCCGATATAATTCTGATTACCTCGGGTCCCGTGTCGGTGCAGTCTTTGATCGGCGGCGACCTCCACGCGGTTAGCGCGGCCAGCAATGCGGTGATCAACGCGGTCTTGAGCGGCGCGCCGATCATTGCCGTGGGCGGGACCGCCAACCGGCCCTATCACCGGCTGTTTGTCCAGCCGGAGATCAATCGTCTGGAAGACTTGCGCGGCAAGGCGCTCGGCGTCACGCGCTTCGGCTCAATCACCGATAATCTCAGCCGGATACTGCTACGAAAATACGGATTGGAAGGTGCCGTCAATGTTCGACAGATGGGCGGCACCATCGAAGTGTCGGCGGCCTTTCAGAATAAATTGATCGCCGGCGCCGTCACTTCTGAGCTGCGCGTGACGCCGCCGAGCCAGCCCAAGATCCTGGTGCAACTGGTAGACATGGGAATCCCCTATTCCATGAATATGATCGCCGTCCAACGCGAATACTATCGGCGCAATCCCGCGGCGGTCGAGAGCATGGTGCGGGCTTACGCCGATGGGATTGCGTTCCTGAACCAGAATAAGGAGCGCGCGATTCAGATCATCACTAAATACTCCCGTCTCACCGATCCTAGAAGCATCCAGGATTTTTACAACGACTCGGTTACTTATCTAGATCGCATTCCGCGCGCCCAACCGGAAGCCGTGCAGACGATCCTCGAGTTCATGGGCAAGAAAGGCGTTCCGGTGGAAACCTTTCAGGACAATGCGATCGTCGACAAGCTGACTCGCGAAGGATTTTTCGAAAAACTGTATAAGAAATCGTAACGGCAGGTCCGCTAATGCAAAAGGCAAAATTAAAAACTTAAAAGTGAAGTCCTCTCGGTCGTCATTCCCGCGCTCTTAACCCTCGCCCGCTTGCGGGAGAGGGAAGGGTGAGGGTCGAAGGGTGAGGGTCAGGTTCCTTTCGGACGGGCGCCCTCACCTCAGTCCTCTCCCAGAGGGAGAGGATGAAAAACTTGCTGGGTCGAATGGAGGTTCGAACCAATGACTCGAATCATCACGCGCGGATTAAAAGAGGACAAGGACGGCATCGAAGGCTACATCGCACATCCGGAGCGGACGGAAAAAGGTCCGGCATTGCTGTTAGTCCACCAGCACTCCGGTCTTACCGGATATTTAAAAACCGCCGCATACAAGTTTGCCCAGCTCGGCTACACCGCCGTGATTCCCAATCTTTATCACATGCTCGGCTACCCAGCGGAGCAGCACATCGACAAGGGCACCGAGATTCAGAACAAGACGCCGGACCCGGATTTCGTCAAGGTGATCGATCGCGGCTGGCGCTATTGTCTGTCGCGCAACGACGTCGACGGCGCGCGGGTCGGTGTGATCGGCTACTGCATGGGCGGGCGCATCGGCATTCACTTCGTCGCGGCGACTCCGGCGGCGCGGGCGTTCGTCGCCTACTATCCGTCGGTGGCCGACGAGCCGCCGACGCGCATCCGGCCGCGCCATCCGAATGACGCAGCGCGGGAAATCAAATGCCCGTCCATGGTGCTCTACGGCGGCAACGATCGAACCAGCACCTTCCCGGTTCAGCAAAAGGTGATGGAAAGTTTCCACGCCAACGGCCAGCCATTGGAATGGCACTATTTTCACTTCGGCAATCACGGCTTCGCGTCGACGGAATCCGACGGCTATCAGCCGTATCTCGCCGATCTCACCTGGCCGCTGGTAACGGAATTTCTGGGACGCGAGCTGATCGGGCCTGAATGGCCGCAAAGAACGCAAAAGACGCAAAACGAGATCCGAAATGTAGGGGCGCGATTCATCGCGCCCTCATTAGCACGGCAGTCTCAGTTTTCGTAGTGTGCGCTTCGCGCACCGGTCAGTCGCGGAATATCTCGCGCCAAGACGCCAAGACGCCAAGACGCCAAGTTCGGAAGGGAAGACTCCTTGTCATTTCTGTGCGCTACTTTGTAGGAGTGTGTTGGGCCTGATATAGTTCGCCTTGTCGGGTAGCACGTGAAGCGTCGCAGATACTATAGTCGAAGTTCGAAATTGAAGTAGAAGGAAATCGAAGTCATGACCAAAGCCGCTAAGCGCGTGAATGGAAACTACATCGAAGCTGGTTACAAGGACAAGATTGTTTTCAGGCGCAAGAAGTCACCTAAAGCTCGCCGTGCCGTCGTAGCCAGTTGGAGGAGAAGTCAGGGGCTCTGGGCTGCGCATCCCGTGTTCCACGGCATGACCGTTCGAGAAATCGTCGAGTGGCTCAGAGGCGAGGACAGTGACGTTTAAAATAAGCCTCGATTCAAGCATCATCATTTCTCATCTATCGGGCGACGTTCACAAAGACGAAGTGCTTGCCTGTGTCGATCGCTTAGCATCGATCAAAGCCGAGGTTTTCATGTCGCTGGTTTGCTATGCCGAAGTATGGACCGGGATTGAGCTACAATCCAAACATGACGCGGCACAAGCGGCCGTGGAATTCCAAAGGTTAATCCAGGCGAGCGGCATCATGCTCGTTGCAGACAACGTTTCCGTTGCTAGAGATGCGGCCAGGGCTCAGGCCGCATACCGGCGTCGCGGCGGTCGTCGCGAGTTTCTGATTCCGGATTTTCTCATCGGCGCCAACGCCGTCCACTACGCAGGCAGCTTGCTAACCACCAATCCCAGGGACTTTCTTAGAAGTTTTCCTCGTCTCAGAGTGTTTACGCCAAAAACATTGTTGACCGAGGTCGGCGCTTCATAATCATGAATTCGTCATCACGCTGGCGTCCGCCATGTAAAGCGCTTTCACCATCCGGTGGAATGGCTCGTGCGGGCGAACAGAGTAATACTCCGGGCGGAGACGGTGATCACGCGATCGTGAATCGTGAGAAGTGAAGAGTGAACAGTTGTGGAGGAAAAATGAACAGAAGAACCGCCATCCGGCGAATGGCAATTTTTTTTCTGACTACTGCTTCTCTATCCGAGGCGCAGCAGCCGAAGAAGGTCCCTCGGATAGGGTATCTATCGGCGTTCGATGCAGCTCGTGACTCCGCCCGTGCCGAGGCAATTCGGCTGGCTCTGCGCGAGCGTGGCTACATAGAAGGACAGAACATCGCTACCGAGTACAGATATTCGGAGGGGAAATCTGATCGGCTTCCTGAGCTTGCGGCCGAGCTGGTGCGTCTCAAGGTTGATATCATCTTGGTGGCTGGAGGGACCGGACCGGTCCGGGCGGCCAAGAATGCGACCAAGACGATTCCCATCGTTATGACGGGCGGTGGCGTCGATCCTGTCGAGGCAGGCATAATTGAGAGCCTTGCCCAGCCTAGGCGGGAAGCGGCTGGAGCTGCTCAAAGAAGCGGTTACCAAAGTTGCCCGTGTCGCGTTTCTCTACGATCCTGCCGTTCCGGGCAATGTACTCGACATGAAAGAGGTTCTCCCAGTCGCGGCGCGTGCGCTGCGGTTGACTCTTCAGCCTTGGGAGATACGAGCTGCGGACGATATCGACAAGATGTTTGCTGCGATGGGCAAGCAGCGCCCGGATGGACTCTACGTGTCCGGGGGTGGGCTAATGAATAATAACCAGAAACGGATTGTGGGCTTTGCGATAAAGAGCCGGTTACCGGCGATCTATTCTAACAGAGACTGGGCAGAGGCTGGCGGCCTCATGTCCTAC
>JAERMN010000312.1 GCA_016844625.1 Deltaproteobacteria bacterium | reverse complement strand
CATCAGATTGTATTCGACCGGATCTTCCGCCGTGGAAATATTCACATCAGGCTTGTTGAGCTCGGATAGGGCGGAATAAAGCGTGGTCGATTTACCGCTACCGGTAGGACCGGTAATAAGTATCATTCCATAGGGTTTATAAATGGCTTCGTGAAAATCTTTTAAGTTTTGCGGATCGAAGCCAAGTTTGGACATATCGAGTTGGAGATTGGACTTGTCCAACAAGCGCATAACGACCTTTTCACCGAATAACGTGGGCAGGACCGACACCCGAACGTCCAATTCGCCGCCGGTGCCCATCTTAAGCTTGATGCGACCATCTTGGGTCAGACGGCGCTCGGCAATGTCGAGACCGGCCATGACCTTTAAGCGGGACACCAAAGCGTTCTTTAAACGCAATGGCGGGCTCATTATTTCTTGGAGCACACCGTCGATGCGGAAGCGGACGCGAAATACTTTCTCGTAAGGTTCGATATGAATATCGCTACAGCGGCGCTTGGCCGCGTCCGCTAAGATAGCGTTGACCAAAGTCACCACGGGTGCGTCCATGGTGGCCTGCTGCAGCTCTTGGAGGTCCACGTCGTCGTTTCCTTGGACGACCTCCATTTCGCCATCGCCAAGTTTCTTTAAGACATCATCGTAACTCATCCCGCCGAAGCGATGATCAAGAGTCTTTTTGATACCCGCCGGTGTGCAAAGAACGATACGCACGCCATAACCGGTTACAAACTTGACTTCATTGACCGCAACCAGATCGGTTGGATCGGCCATCGCAAGGGTCAAGGTCGAGCCAAGTAGCTTGCATGGGACAAGCTGGTGTTTTTGGACGATTTGCGGTGGGACTAAGCTAAAAACCGCATCTTCAATGTCGCCGGGGTCAAGTTCAACGGTTTCAATACCGAACTGTTTAGCTAAGAAGTCGGTTAACGTTTCTTCGTTGGTGAAACCTAGCCGAACGATCTCTTTGGGTACACTGGAGCCATTCTCGCGCTCTTTTTTTTGCGCTTCTATGAGCTGCTCGCGGGTAACGATACCCCCCCGAACTAAGAGTTCAGCGAATCGTGGTTCCATATGTCAATAACGCTAGGCTAGGAATTATCTTCGATCACCTAATTTCTGTCAACAAAATGTACAGAAATTGACAGATATACTAATCGGTTTTTATTGCCTGACGGACGCTGAAATCGATCGCTATTCTAGCGGTTTTTCGCTAAAACGGCCCGTGCAGCAGCGAGCTTGGCAATGGGCACTCGATAGGGTGAGCAGCTCACGTAATTGAGTCCGATATCATGGCAAAAAGCGATGGATTGGGGGTCGCCGCCATGCTCACCGCAAATCCCCATTTCGAGCTGTTTGCGCGTCTTACGGCCCTTAGCTACCGCTATACGCATGAGCGCTCCGACGCCATCCTCATCGATGCTGACAAAGGGATCTGCAGGAAGTAACCCTTGAACCACGTAGCTGGGCAGGAATTTGCCGGCGTCGTCGCGGGACAGGCCAAGGCAAGTTTGCGTCAAGTCGTTGGTGCCAAAAGAAAAGAACGCTGCTTCCTCGGCGATTTCATCGGCCACCATGCAGGCCCGCGGCAACTCGATCATCGTGCCGATCAAATAACGCACTTTGACGCCATAGGAATTCTGAGTTTCGCGCGCGATACGTTCGACGATAGCTTTTTGCTCGCGCAGTTCTTGGCGCGAACCGACAAGAGGAATCATGACTTCGGGAAACGGGTTTTTCCCCGCGCGCCGGAGTTCGCACGCCGCTTCGAAGATCGCTTGTGCTTGCATCTCGGTGATTTCCGGGTAAGAGATGCCCAAGCGGCAGCCGCGATGACCCAACATTGGGTTGAATTCTTGTAGGACGTTGACTTTGTGCCGCAGGATATCAAGCGGTACGCCCATCACATGCGCGAGTTCGATCACTTCCTGATCGGTTTTCGGCAGAAACTCATGCAACGGCGGATCGAGGGTGCGAATGGTCACGGGCAACCCGCCCATAATCGTGAGAATGGCCTTGAAATCCTCTTTCTGCATCGGTAACAACTTTGCCAATGCACGCCGGCGGCCGGTCTCATCCTCGGCGAGAATCATCTCACGCACGGCTTGAATGCGGTCGCCCTGAAAAAACATATGTTCGGTGCGACATAGACCTATACCCTCGCTGCCGAACGCCTTGGCGATCTGTGCTTGGTCGGGTTGGTCGGCATTGGTGCGTACACCGAGCACTCGTACTTCATCGGCCCAACGCATCAGCTTGGCGAAATGTTGGTAAATCTTCGATTGCTTGCCATCCATGGTGCGTGAAACCAACACTTGCAAAACTTCCGAAGGTAAAGTCGGAATCTCCCCCTTGATCACCTCGCCAGTGCTGCCATCAAGGGAAATCCACTCGCCCTCCTTAATCTCGGCATGATCGACCCGTAACGTGCGCGCAGCGTAATCGATGTGGAGCGCCTCGCAACCGGCGACGCATATTTTCCCCATTTGACGCGCAACCAGTGCTGCATGGGAAGTCATGCCACCGCGGGCCGTGAGAATGCCTTGCGCGGCGTCCATGCCACGAATGTCGTCCGGGCTGGTTTCAACGCGGCAGAGCACCACTCGCTCGCCGCGCTTTTTCCACTCAACCGCATCTTCGGCATGAAACACGATGCGGCCAGTGGCTGCCCCCGGGCCCGCTGGTAACCCTTTGGCGAGCAAACGTCCTTCTTTGTGCGCCAACTCTTTTCTTCGCTGGTCGAAAATTGGCCGGAGCAGTTGGTTCAGCTGATCCGGCTCGATGCGCCGCAACGCTTCTCGTTTATCAATGATCTTTTCTCCGACCATATCTACGGCGATGCGCACGGCCGCAAAGCCGGTGCGTTTGCCATTGCGAGTCTGGAGCATCCAGAGCTTACCGTTTTCGATGGTGAACTCGACATCTTGCATCTCTCGGTAGTGTCGTTCGAGTAGCTTAGAGACGCGCCTGAGTTCAGGGGCGGCTTTGGGCAACGCTTGATTCAATTCGACAATCGGCTTTGGCGTGCGAATACCGGCGACTACATCTTCGCCTTGGGCGTTGATTAAGAACTCGCCGTAAAATCGCTTTTCGCCGCTGGCAGGATCGCGCGTAAAAGCGACGCCGGTCGCACAGTTCTCACCCAGGTTGCCGAAGACCATTGCTTGAACATTAACCGCCGTGCCCCAGTTGTGGGGAATTTTATAGAGTTCCCGATAAGCGATGGCGCGGTCATTGTTCCACGAACCGAACACGGCGCCGATCGCGCCCCATAGCTGTTCGCAGGGATCTTCCGGAAAATCTTTTCCGAGCCGCGCTTTGATCTCGCTCTTGTATGCCGAGACGAGTTCTTGGAGATCCTTCGCACTAAGTTCGTTGTCAAAATGTGCGCCGACCGCTTTCTTCTTCCGTTCGAGAATCGCTTCTAGGGGATCGCTTTCACTCTTGCCCTTGGCTTTGATCCCGAGCGCCACGTCGGCGTACATCTGGACGAAGCGCCGGTAGCTATCATAAGCAAAACGCGGATTGTTCGTACGCCGAATCAAACCTTGAACTGTGCGATCATTGAGGCCGAGATTCAAAACCGTATCCATCATTCCCGGCATCGACTCGCGTGCTCCGGACCGAACTGAAACCAGTAGGGGATTATCGGCATCGCCGAAGCTCTGGCCGAGATTTTCTTCCATGCGCCCCAGCGCGCCGAGCACTTGGGCTTTGAGCTCGCGCGGATACTCGCGCCGGTGCGTGGAATAATAACTGCAAATCTCGGTGCTGATGGTAAAACCTGGGGGCACCGGAACACCGATCCGGGTCATTTCATGAAGACCGGCCCCCTTGCCTCCGAGCAGGTCGCGCATTTTCGCGCTGCCTTCGGCCTTCCCGTTGCCAAAAAAGAATACGCGCTTTTTCTTATGCGGCATGTTGTCCACTCCAAATCATGTTACATGCTCGGTCGCGGTGATCACAGTGCCCAACGAACATGCCTAGTTCGCGCCGGAATATGCCGATGAGAACTGATGAAGAAATGCTGCCGACTTAATCTCGCGGTCCATGTGAAACTGGACGAAGCGCTGGGTTACCGCGCGCATTTCTTTGATGACGGAGAAGGGCAGTGACAGTGAGACTGGTAGCGCGTCGGCTTCCGCCTGCAATGCAGTTAATACTTCGACCGCTCTGGTACCGAGCGGTAGGGTTTCCCGCCGCGAACCAGCACAGGTGTCGCACAAAATCCCGCCGTCGATTAAACTAAAGTACCACTGGCAAGAAACCTCATTGCAGTCTTTGCGGCAGCGTTTACAGTTGTCCAATACCGGCTGATAACCGACCAGGCGCAATAGTTTTAGCTCAAACGAAGTCAGAAACCTTAGCGATGTGCCATGCTCTTCCAAGTAACGCAAGCTATCTCGTAGGTGGCGATAGACGGCAAGATTCTCTTCTCGTTCACTGATCAGCCCGTCGGTAATTTCGACCAGATACGCCGCATGGGACATGCGTTCCAAGCTGGTTGATAATTGACGGTAGCCAACGAGTAGCTCAGCGGTTAAAATGAATGCTAAATCATTCTGTGGACGATCCTGGAAGCGCAGGTTTACCAAAGCAAAGGACTCCAATGAGTTGACAAACCGTTTGCGCGAACGCATCGCACCCTTCGCGATACCGGTAACTTTGCCGAAGTCCTCAGTTAAGAACGAAACGATTTTATCGGATTCACCAAATGGGCGAGTGCGTAAAACTATCGCCGGGGTCACATAGATGGGACGCATATTGGGTTTGCCAGCCAGTCGCTTTTCAGCACCGTATCATTTTTTATGAACCCAGACAACTATTTAAAATATCAGGGGTTTTTTAATTAGAAAAACTTGACACCTAAATCTTTCGTGATTACATTGCGGCGATCATGGGGTGGAGAGACAAGCAAAGCATGACCGAAGAAACAAAAAAAATTAGCGCGGAGATTGGCGAGGAGCAGCCAGCCACGGAATCGGCACCGCTAGAAAACCAAGCTCCCTGGGAAACTGAACTTGCCAACCTACGCCAGCAGTTGGAAGCTAAAGACCAAGAAGCCAAGAATAGTTACGATCGTTATGTTCGCCAGCTAGCTGAGGCAGAGAATTTTAAGAAACGCAACGCGCGCGAGCGCGATGATGCGATTCGTTTTGCCAACGAGGCCTTGCTCAAAGAGCTTCTACCAATCATCGACAATTTGGAACGCGCTATCGCCCACGCAGCGGGTGGTAGTAGTGGCAATTCGCTGGTCGAGGGTGTGGAAATGGTCCTAAAGGGCTTTCTCGATATCTTGAGCAAATTTGGCGTCTGTCAAATATCTGCTATTGGCCAGCCATTCGATCCAGCCAAGCATGAAGCGATGGCTCAGGTAGAAAGCGATCAGTGCGAGCCCAACGTCGTGATCGACGAGCTTCATAAAGGCTACATGTTCCGTGACCGACTTCTTCGTCCAACTTTGGTAAGCGTTGCTAAAGCACCAGAAACTAAAGGGAAAAAAAACGATATCGACCAGGTTGAAAACAACCCGAGCGATGATTAAATGATTTTGGTTCGTATGCACTCTGCAAAAGTATCGAGGAGTAATTAAGATGGCAAAAGTTATCGGGATCGACCTCGGGACAACCAACTCCTGCGTCGCAATCATGGAGACTGGCGACCCCAACGTTCTCGCCAATGCGGAAGGGACCCGGACGACTCCTTCAGTTGTCGCCTTCACGGATAGCGGTGAGCGGCTGGTCGGACAAATCGCGCGCAGACAGGCGGTAAAGCGCTTGATTGGCCGACGCAGCGATGACGCTATGGTCCAGAAGGCCGGCAGTCTACTGCCTTATAAGATCATCCGTAATGACAATGGCGACGCCTGGGTAGAGATTCGCGGCAAGGGATATAGTCCGGCGGAGATTTCTGCATTTATTTTGCAAAAAATGAAGCAGACGGCGGAAGATTACCTCGGTGAGAAAGTCACCGAGGCTGTGATCACGGTGCCCGCCTATTTTAACGACAGCCAAAGACAGGCGACCAAAGATGCCGGGCGTATCGCGGGGTTAAACGTTCTGCGTATTATCAATGAACCCACCGCAGCCGCGTTGGCCTATGGACTGGACAAAAAGAAAGACGAAAAGATCGCGGTGTTCGATCTCGGCGGCGGCACCTTCGATATTTCCATTCTCGAACTGGGCGACGGCGTTTTTGAAGTTAAGGCAACCAACGGCGACACCTTTCTGGGCGGCGAAGATTTCGACCAACGAGTTATCGATTATCTGGCCGACGAATTTAAGAAGGACCAAGGCATCGATCTGCGCAAAGACCGTATGGCGCTGCAGCGACTCAAAGAGGCAGCTGAGAAAGCTAAGTGCGAGCTTTCCTCGTCGATGGAGACAGACATCAACTTGCCCTTCGTCACTGCGGACCAGTCGGGACCAAAGCATCTCAACATGAAGCTTACCCGGTCAAAGCTCGAAGCGCTGTGCGCCGACTTGATCGATCGCACCGAAGGTCCGTGCCGCCAAGCGTTAAAAGACGCCGGCTTGAGCGCCAGTGACATTCACGAAGTCATTCTCGTCGGCGGTATGATCCGCATGCCGGCGGTGCAAGAGCGCGTTAAGAAAATTTTCGGCAAAGAACCGCATAAAGGTGTGAACCCTGACGAGGTCGTTGCCGTCGGCGCGGCGATCCAGGGCGCCGTACTTAAGGGCGAAGTCAAAGATGTTTTGCTCTTGGACGTAACCCCGCTCTCCCTCGGAATTGAAACTCTTGGTGGCGTGTTTACTAAGTTAATCGAACGCAACACCACGATCCCGACGAAAAAGAGCCAAGTATTTTCCACGGCGCAGGATAATCAGTCTGCGGTTTCGATTCGGGTTTTCCAAGGCGAACGAGAAATGGCCGTCAATAACAAACTGCTCGGCCAGTTCGATCTCGTCGGTATTCCAGTGGCGCCACGGGGCATGCCGCAGATTGAAGTCACCTTCGATATCGATGCCAACGGCATCGTTCATGTCGCGGCTAAGGATCTCGGCACCGGCAAAGAGCAGTCGATCAAAATCACCGCTTCGAGCGGCTTGAGCGAAGAAGAAATCAAGAAAATGGTGGGCGAGGCTGCAGCGCACGCGGAGGAGGATAAAATACGCAAAGACGCGGTCGAAGCCCGCAACCAGCTCGACTCGTTGATGTATTCCACCGAAAAGTCGCTCAAAGAATACGGCGGCGATCTAGATGCCAGCGTTAAGGATAATATTGACGCAGCGCTTAAGAAGGCCAAAGAAGTTTTGGAAGGCCAAGACGCCGACGCGATGCGCAAGGCGGCCGAAGATTTGAGTCAGTCTTCCCACAAGCTGGCCGAAGCGATGTACGCCAAAGCTTCACAGCAGCAGGCGGCGCAACAACAGGCGGGGGAGAAACCGGAAGAGAATAATTCGAGCGCCGGCGGCAAAAAGAAAGATGACGTGGTCGACGCCGATTTCACTGAGGTTAAAGAATAGTCAGCGCAGGATCGCGAAAATTTTGACCGGCAAAGCCCCTACTCCTGACTCTTGGGGAGAGGGGCTTTGTTGCTCATACCGTTAGCAATGAATCTAGGGGTTGGCACTTGAGCAGCAAGAAAGACTATTACGAACTAATCGGCGTCGGACGAACGGCCGGTGAGGAAGAAATTAAAAAAGCCTACCGGAAATCGGCGCTCCAATTTCATCCCGATCGCAACCCTGGAGACAAACAAGCCGAAGAAAAATTCAAAGAAGTTTCCGAGGCCTATTCGGTTCTGTCTGACCCACAGAAGCGCTCGCAATACGATCAGTTTGGTCACGCCGCGTTTGGCGAGAACGGACCGTTTGCCGGTGGATTCGAATTTTCCGGCGGGTTTGAGGATATTTTCGGCGATATCTTCGGTGAGTTTTTCGGCGGCGGCCAGGGACGGCGCCGTGGCCGCGGTCGCGGGGAAGATTTGCGCTACAATTTAACACTCAAGTTCGAAGAGGCGGTCGCCGGTGCGGAAAAGAAAATCAAAATTCCCCGCCACGGCACCTGCGAGACCTGCCGGGGAAACGGCGCGAAGCCAGGAACTGCACCGCAAACTTGTCCAACCTGTCGTGGCCGCGGTCAAGTGAATTTTCAGCAGGGGTTCTTCAGTGTGTCGCGAACCTGCAACCAGTGCCAAGGTCAGGGATCGATCATCAAAGACACTTGCGCCGCCTGTGGCGGCGCCGGCCGGGTGCGCACGATGCATACGCTCAGCGTGAAGATTCCCGCCGGTGTCGACAATGGCTCCCGGCTAAAACTTCGCGGTGAAGGCGAATCGGCGCCAGTCGGTGGCGCTCCCGGTGATCTCTACGTCGTCACGCAGGTGGAGCCGCATCCGATTTTTGTGCGCGACAATTTGGATATCATCTGCGATGTGCCGATCAGTTTTGTCCAAGCGGCGTTGGGCGCGGAAATCGACGTGCCGACACTGGACGGCAAAGTAAAGATGAAGATTCCGGCTGCCACACAGTCGGGGAAAGTCTTTCGCATGAAAGGCAAAGGTGTGAAAGACGTGCAGGGATTTCAGCTGGGCGATCAGCATGTCCGGGTGACGATTGAAACGCCGACGCAACTTACCGCCAAGCAGAAAGAACTGTTGAAGGAATTCGCCGCCATCGGCGGCGAAGAGGTCAATCCGCTGTCCAAAGGTTTCTTCGATAAGATGAAGGAGTTGTTCGGTTAGTTTTTTACCTCTCCGGGTGTTCAATACTCCCGCCATTGGAGACTTTCCGCTCCGCTACTTTTTTCTAAGAATCTGCTCTGCGAGCCAGTTTCTTGTTGACCTATCTTACCGCTGTGATTAAGTTGACCGCAGCATTGGAGCCACAATGAGCGAAACCGAATGGAAAGTTGAAAGTCCGGATAACAAGGGCACACAGGTCGAGATTCCTGAGATCCTGCCGCTTCTGCCAATCCGCGACATCGTCATTTATCCATACATGATGTTGCCGCTCTTCGTGGGCCGCGACGTGTCGATTCGCGCCGTTGAAGAAGCGTTATCGCGCGACCGTTTGATTTTTTTGGTCTCGCAGAAAAATTCCGCCGAGGAGAATCCTAGCCCGAGTGACATCCATAAGGTCGGCACCATCGCCTCGATCATGCGCATGCTCAAGCTCGCCGATGGCCGGGTGAAGATTCTCGTCCAGGGTTTGGCCAAGGGGGAAGTGGACACCTATCTGCGCGAGCGGCCGTTCTTCGAGATCAAAATCCGCAAAGTGATCGAGCCGACGCTTCCCGAGGTGCCGATCGAGGTCGAAGCGCTCATGCGGTCGGCGAAAGAAAAGATCGAACAGATTGTCATGGTGACCGACAACATCAGCGATCCCGGCGTGCTGGCGGATTTGGTCGCTTCCAACCTGCGGCTGAAAATTGAAGAGAGCCAGGCGATCCTCGAAGTCTTCGATCCCATCGAACGGTTGAAGAAAGTCAACGAACTGCTCACTCGCGAGCTCGAACTCTCGACGATGCAGGCGCGCATCCAGAACCAGGCCAAGGAAGAGATGAGCAAGACTCAGCGCGATTACTTCCTGCGCGAGCAGCTCAAACAGATTCAGCAAGAACTTGGCGAAGGCGATGAGCGCGCTGAAGAACTTAACGAGCTTAAAAAGCAGCTCGACAAGGCGAAGATGCCGACCGAGGTCAAGCGCGAAGCGGACAAGCAGCTACGCCGGCTCGAACAGATGCATCCGGAATCTTCCGAAGCGTCGCTGGTGCGTACCTATCTCGACTGGCTAGTCGACCTGCCATGGAGCAAGAAGACCAAAGATAATTTGAACATCAAAAAAGCCAAACAGGTGCTCGACGAAGATCTGGAATATCTCGCGGTCAATAAGCTGCGGCGCAAAATCAAAGGGCCGATCCTATGTTTCGTTGGCCCGCCAGGCGTTGGAAAGACTTCGCTGGGTCGGTCCATCGCCCGCGCGCTCGGGCGGAATTTCGTGCGCGTTTCCCTCGGCGGCGTGCGCGATGAAGCGGAGATTCGCGGCCACCGGCGCACGTATGTCGGCGCCTTACCCGGACGGGTGATTCAGGGCATCAAGCAAGCCGGGTCGAATAATCCGGTTTTTATGCTCGATGAGATCGATAAAGTCGGCGCTGATTTTCGCGGCGACCCGTCCGCGGCATTGTTGGAAGTTTTGGATCCCGAGCAGAACCACGCCTTCAGCGATCACTATTTGAATTTGCCCTTTGATTTGTCCAATGTTCTGTTCATCTGCACGGCCAACCTGCTCGATCCGGTCCCGGCCGCGTTGGCCGATCGCATGGAGGTTATTCAACTTTCCGGTTACACCAACGAAGAGAAGTTGGAGATCACGCGAAAATTTCTTATCCCGCGCCAGTTCGACGACAACGGCATCACGCCAAAATATTTGGAAATCTCCAACGACGCCTTACTGCGGGTCATCGCGGAATATACCAAAGAAGCTGGCTTGAGAAATCTCGAACGGGAACTGGCGTCGATCTGTCGCAAAGTCGCGCGCAAAGTCGCCGAAGGAAAAACCGAGCTCACCCGGCTAACCCGCGCCAACTTGCACATGTTCCTCGGCGCGCCGAAGTTTTTACCGGAGGCGGAGCAAGAGCATCATGAAATCGGCGTGGCCACCGGTCTCGCCTGGACCAGCACCGGCGGTGAGATTCTCTACATTGAAGCATCGCTGTCGCGCGGGCGCGGCAATCTAACCCTCACCGGGCAGCTCGGCGACGTCATGAAAGAGTCAGCGCAAGCGGCCGTGAGTTACGCGCGCGCGCATGCCAAAAAGCTTGGTATCGAAGAAGATTTTTATCAGAAGCTCGACATTCATATCCACGTGCCGGCCGGGGCCATTCCCAAGGACGGACCGTCGGCGGGCATTACCATGGCGACGGCGCTGATCTCAGCGTTGACGCGCAGGCCAGTGAGGTGCGACGTGGCGATGACCGGCGAGATCACGCTCCGTGGACGAGTGCTGCCGATCGGCGGACTCAAGGAAAAGTCCTTGGCGGCGTTCCGCGCGGGAATGAAGACGATCGTGATTCCCGATCGCAATGAAAAGGATTTGGACGAGATTCCCAAAACGCTCCGGCGCAAGCTGACGTGGGTGAGCGCCAATAATATGTCCGATGTATTAAAGATCGCCTTGTTGGATCGAGAACGAGTAGCGGGCCGAGCGACGCGCACCGTCATAACTAAAAAGAAGACTGTCGCGGCGAAGCGAAAGGCTGCCGCGAAAAGCCATCGCCCACTGCGCAAACCGCATAAAGAGCGGCCGATTCCCATTCAGCCTTAGTCACCAACAAGGCGATCCCATCATCTTCGATCAGAATCGTTGCCGCGGCAGCATTTCTAAACCCACAGCCATGAAGCTAAGTCGGCTCGGAGAATTCGGTTTAATCGAGCGGATACGTCGCCGTGCGCCGGGCGGACGCGGCGTGCGCATCGGCATTGGCGATGACGCCGCTTGGGTCAGCCATGGGTCTGGATCGTCACTGATCACCGCCGATCTGTTAATCGAAGGCGTTCACTTCGATCTCAAGCGGACTTCGCTCTTCGCCCTCGGCTACAAATCTCTTGCGGTTAATTTAAGCGACATCGCCGCCATGGGTGGTACGCCGGCTTATGCGATCCTTTCCCTCGGTATTCCTGGCAATCTCGACAGCAAGCGAATCGACGAGTTTTATCGCGGTTTCAACGCGCTGGCGAAACAATACGACGTGGCGCTCATCGGCGGCGATACCAACGTGGCCGAATCGATAATCATCTCAGTTTGCGTCATCGGTCATCCGCCGCTCCGCCCGGTTTGCCGCAGCGGTGCCAAAGTCGGCGACGACATTTACGTCACTGGAACTTTAGGCGACTCCGCTCTTGGATTTAAGCTGCTGCACAAGAAAGTCACCAGCACAAATCGCCACTCGATCGCGCAACTACTTGAACGCCATCACAAACCGACGCCGCGGCTTGCCGCCGGCGCGGTGCTGGCGCGGCGGCATCTCGCCACGGCAATGATCGATGTCAGCGATGGCTTGCTCCAGGATTTAGGCCACATCTGTGGAGCCAGCAACACCGGTGCGGTGATCTGGAATGAGCAATTGCCGCTTTCTCCCGCCTATCGTGAGCTCGCCGGTAAGGAGGGCACGGTTTACGCGCTGAGCGGCGGTGAGGACTATGAACTGCTCTTCTGCGCCCGGCCGCGCCATCGGAAGCGCATTGAAAAACTGAAAGCCTTTGCCCAGGTCAAGATCACGAGAATCGGCAGCTGCGTTTCAGCCGATCGGCGCATCACGGTGCTCGATAGTGGGGGCAAGCCGCTTGCTTTGCCAATCAAAGGCCACGATCATTTCAAAAAATAGTAGCCCGCCGGTTGAAGAACGTTTAGAATATCTTCCGAGCAGCTCGTGCCGTTTCAATCGCAAACTAGGTAATCAAATGGATGCCGAGCGTCTGATACAACTACTCGAACAAGTGCGCTCGGGTAAAGTGGCGGTTTCGGCCGCGGTGACTCGCCTGCGCCACCTGCCTTTTGAGGACCTCGGCTTTGCTAAGATCGACCATCACCGCGCGCTGCGCCAGGGTTTTCCCGAAGTAATCATGGGGCAAGGTAAGCAAGTGAGGGATATCGTGGC
This sequence comes from Deltaproteobacteria bacterium, assembly GCA_016844625.1. Lineage (GTDB taxonomy): Bacteria > Desulfobacterota > Binatia > UBA9968 > UBA9968 > DP-20. Next base: position 2,339 of record JAERMN010000312.1, on the reverse strand, counting down.
GATCGTGCGGGCGATGCGCCGACGCAAGAATAATATCTTAGTCACGCGGCTCGACACGGAGAAAATCTCTAAGCTTACGCGGCTCCGCACCGGCCTTAAGTTTCATCCAACGGCGCGCGCCGCGACCTGGGTTGGCAGGCCGATTCGAGTCACCGGGAAAGGCACCGTCTTGGTTGTCTGCGCCGGCACCGCCGACATCCCGGTTGCCGAAGAAGCGGTGCTGACGGCGACCATGATGGGCAATCGAGTTGAAAAACTTTTCGACGTTGGCGTCGCCGGGATTCACCGCTTATTGGAAAATCGCCCGCGTTTGGACGCCGCGGCGGTGCTGATCGTCGTCGCCGGCATGGAAGGCGCGCTTCCGAGCGTAGTGGCAGGGCTGATCGATAAGCCGGTGATCGCCGTGCCGACCAGCGTTGGCTACGGCGCCAGTTTCAACGGGCTATCGGCGTTATTGGGCATGCTCAACTCCTGCTCCGCCGGAGTAACGGTCGTCAACATCGACAACGGCTTCGGCGCCGGGTTTGCGGCGAGCCTTATAAACCGGGTATAAATAGGAGGCATGCAGTGCTTTTACTGCGGCAGAGAGGTTTTAGAGACAGTTCACAAGCCGAAAAGTTTCCGGGTCGATTACTATCGATTACACACCGGCCATACAGAATTGGATTTTCTAGTTAACCCGAAACCGGATGCACCGCCGCTGCGTTACTTACGGCTGACCCATCCTATAGATATCTTCACTTGCGTTGATTGTTATGCGCGCGCGGACATCCGCCAACAATTGGATGACGACATTAGCGGCCGGCGCGCGCTATCGGACGCGCGCGCCCAAGGAGAAAGTCTAGCTCAGCACAATTCCAAGGGCTAAAGGATCATGGAGAACCAGAAGAACTACCGCATCACCACACACCAGAACGAATTGGCCGTGCGTATCGTCGGCAACTCACAAGCCGACCTGTTCGCCGCCTCTGGCTTCGCGTTGTTCGATGTCATGGCGGACATCGATAAAATCGAAGCGACCGAACGGCTTTCGTTGGAGGTCGAGGGCAGCGATCGCGACGACTTGATGGTCAATTGGATTCGCGAGCTGCTCTATCTCTATCAGGGCAGCGGCTATCTGCTCAAGGAATTCAAAATCAACGAGGTCAAAGATACCCTAGTCAAGGCGGAAGTGGCCGGCGAGAAGATCGATCCCGACCGCCACGAGATCAAACAAGAAATCGCCGCCGTGGCGTTTCACAAAAGCCGGATGCAAAAGACCGGCAACCAATGGATCGCCCAGGTGATCTTCGAAATATAAGTGAACTCTGGACTACGTCAGGATTAACCCTTTGGAATCTGATATCTGCAATTTGAAATCGCGAGCGTAGCAAGCCCATGGCGCAGTTAATCGATAACGAATACGGCGGCACGGCATTGATCGCCGACCCGATCCATAAGTACATCCAGTTCACCGTGCCGGAGAAAAAAGGCGAGGTGACGGAAAAAGCGCTGATCGACTCACCCTGGGTGCAGCGCCTGCGCTACATTTACCAGCTGCAGAGCGCGCGCTGGGTTTACCCATCAGCAGAGCATAGCCGATTCCAGCACTCGCTCGGCGCCATGCATCTGGCCGGCGAGTTCGGCAAGCATCTCTATCCGTCGCTGCGCAAAGTGCTTGGTGACGAATGTCCATCTGCGCCGTTCATCGAGCAATACATGCGCGTGGTGGGTCTCTTGCACGACATCGGCCACGGTCCCTTCGGCCATTTCTTCGACGATAATTTTCTCCATAACTACGAGCTCACCCACGAGGATCTCGGCCAGACGATCATCCAAAAACATTTAGGCGATATTATTCGGCAACTGCGGCGCAGCCCGAGCGTCGCCTTCCCGATCAAGAAAAATGGCAAGGAAGATAACCGCAAAGCCAAGTGGGTGCGCTTTCTCCAGCCGCTCACCGGCGGCATTTTTACTTTCGATAATCTCGACTACGTGTCGCGCGACTCCTATATGTGCGGCGTCCACCCTGGTCCCATCGACCGTGAGAGGTTGATGCACTACACGTTTTTTACGCCCAAGGGATTAACCGTGCACAAGGCGGGGAACAACGCGTTGACGACTTTTCTCAACGCCCGGCTCTATCTCTACACCAACGTTTATTACCACCGCACTACGCGCGCCATCGACTTACACCTGCGCGACATTTTTCCCGAGACGATGAAAGTTCTGTTTCCCGGCAATCCGCTCGAACATATGGCGGAATATCTTTACCTCACCGACTGGTCGCTGCTCGAAGAAGTTTCGCGCTGGGGGCGTAGCAAGGGCGAGCGCGAAGCGCTGGGCAAAGAATGGGAAAC
>JAERMN010000311.1 GCA_016844625.1 Deltaproteobacteria bacterium | reverse complement strand
TACATGCGCAGCGTGGCCACCGAGCCAAATCCATTCTTGGGCTGGCGCTCCATTCGAATTTCCCTTGAGGTCGAAGAAATCTTCAAGACCCAGTTGCGCGCTATTCTTCGGGTCGGCGACTTAGGCCGAGTCAGGCTCTTGGTCCCAATGATTTCCAGCCTGGAGGAAATTCTAAAGGTCAAAGAGCTGCTCGCTGAAGCCAAATACGAATTGGTACGCGAAGGCACGCCTTTCGACCGGCAAATGGAATTGGGAATCATGGTCGAAGTACCGTCGGCGGTTCAACTGGCCGATCGTTTTTTGCGCGAAGTCGATTTTCTCAGCATCGGCACCAATGACCTGATCCAATATCTACTGGCGGTCGACCGCAGCAACCGCAAGGTGGCCAGTCTCTACGAACCCCTTCATCCCGCGGTTTTGTCAGTGCTAAACGCCACCATTGCAGCCGGCAAGAGAGAAGGAAAGCGCGTCGGCATGTGCGGCGAAATGGCCGCCGATCCACTCTGCGCACTGGTGCTTTTAGGCATGGGGCTCGAGGAGTTCAGCATGGGCTCGCTTTATATCCCAGTGATCAAGAAGGCCCTTCGCTCCACCAGCTATCAAGCCGCTAAGGCCGCGGCGCAGATTGTCCTTGAGATGGATACTGTGGGTGAGATTAAACGCTACCTGTTCGAACAAATTCGCCAACTCGGCATGGTCGAGCTATTAGAGATGTATCGCTGATTCGCAAGCACGACAAGAAACCTATCGCCCACGTCTTCATCGTGCAAAATCGCCGGGCGCTTGATATCTGAAATCCAAAAGGCTATAAATTATTCGAACGACCGTTCGAATTTTACAAAAGGATTTTTTATGATCAAGATTTCCACCTTTGATGACTGGATTGATTATTTCCGGGAATGGCAAAAAGATATCGGTTACGACGCCGCACTGCTGGGCAACTACAAATTCGAAACCAAGCTCGGCGAGCTTCATGCTCCTGAGATCGAGTTTGGCGACTTTAAAGGGCAACAAAAGTGGCAACGGGTCGCGCAAATCCCCAATCAGTCCATCCGCGACGCTTTGATGAATTTGATCGTGTATCAGGGCGACACTGAGTTCGCGTCGGTCGAACAACAGAAAAGCCTGCTCGACACCGCGCCGACGGAATATGACCGCCAAGCACTGACCCGGGTTAATAGCGAAGAGATGCGCCACGGCTGGCAGATGTGTTACTTGCTGGTGAATTACTTTGGCGATTCGGGAAAGCTCGAAGCGCGCAAACTTTTGGAGCGCCGCGCCTTTCGCGGCGACCGCTTGCTCGGCGCTTTCAATGCGCCGGTAAATAACTGGCTCGACTTTTTCACCTATACCGAGTTCGTCGACCGCGACGGCAAATACCAGCTGACGATGCTGTCGCACTCGGCGTTTGCGCCGCTGGCCGAGAGCGTGACCGCGATGCTCAAGGAAGAGTTTTTCCATATGTTCACCGGCCACACCGGCCTCACGCGCATCATCCGAGCGGGCGAGATTCCGATTCCGATTGTGCAAAAGTATTTTAATAAATGGCTGTCGACGGCCTACGACCTGTTCGGCACCGATCATTCCTCGTCGGCCCACTGGGCCTACACCTGGGGTTTGAAGGGACGCTATGACGAACATGACGCCAAGGTTCCGGCTGAGAAGGACAAGCTCAATGACCTGGCTCGTCAACATTACATGGGCGAGTCGCAAAAATTGATCGATCAACTCAATCAGCTGATTCCCGAGGGACAGCCTAAGCTCAAAGCTCCCGACTTGAAGTTCAACCGCTCCATCGGCGAACAGGTGGGCAAGACCTACAGCGTCACCGGCGAGCTGCTGTTGCCCGAAGCGTACAAGCAACACCTGCTCGAAGCGTTGCCCACGCCCGAAGACGAACAAATTTTAGCTGACATTATCAAAGGTAAAGACTGGGTATCCCAGATGCAGATGAATTAAGCGCAACCCGCGCTTATTGCATATCAATGGGGGGGCTAGTAAGTAGCACTCAAGGAGAAAGCCGTGAGCCAAACGTGTCTCGTGTGTCAAAATATCGATTGTAAGTCACGCGGGTCGGAGCCGCTGGTGGCGGCACTGCAACAAAAAATCGCCGCCAAAGGGCTGACCGATGTCGAAGTGAAGTCCTACATGTGCTTCGGCGCCTGCCAGGAAGGCCCCAACATCGTGATCTATCCGGAAAAGAACTGGTATGCCCAGGTGAAGACGGAAGACCTCGACGAGATCGTCGAACACCTCGCCGGCGGACCGCATGTCAAACGTTTGGACACCATCGATTCGTCGCTCAAGGAACTGATCTACCAACTGCTCGACACGGGGATTTTCTAAGTCATGGAAGGGATCCTATTCCCCCGCGCTGTTCCTGAAGGACGCGAAGGATTGACGGAATACCGCGCCCGCGGTGGGTACGAAGCGCTCGCCAAAGCGATTAAAGGCACACCCGAAGATATTGTAAAAATCGTCTCGGAAGCCGGCCTGCGCGGTCGTGGCGGCGCGGGGTTCCCAACCGGAAAAAAGTGGCAATTGACCCGCGAAGCGACGGAAACACCACGCTATCTGGTCTTGAACGGCGGCGAGGACGAACCCGGCAGTAAGAAAGACCGTGTGCTGCTGGAGAATCTGCCGCACCTGGTAATTGAAGGCACTATTCTCTCAGCCTGCGCCATCGGCGCGACCCAAGCTTACCTCTACATCAACGCAGAATACGACGACGCCATCAAAAGCATCACCGATGCGCTCACTGAGGCGAAGGCCGCAGCTTATTGGGGCGAAAAGGTTCTCGGCAGCGATTTCAGTCTCGATATAGAGATCTTTCCGGCGCCGCACAACTATGTCGCGGGTGAGGACACTGCGGCGTTGGAGGTGATCGAAGGTCGCAAACCGCAGCCGCGGCAAAAACCGCCGTTCCCGGTCACTGTTGGCCTATTCGGTAAACCGACTTCGGTCAACAACGTCGAGACGCTTGCCAACGTCGCGCCGATTGTGCTCAAAGGCGCCGAATGGTACCGGAGATTCGGCACCGCCGAGAGTCCTGGCACAATGATTTTTTCGCTTAACGACGACGTCAATCGGCCGGGTGTCTACGAGCTGCCGTTCGGCACGCCGCTGCGATACCTGATCGAAGAATGTGGCGGCGGACTTAAGAGCGGCAAGCCGCTCAAAGCGATTATGCCGGCCGCGCCGTCTTCGGCTTTTCTACCACCGGATAAGATTGACACGCCGCTCGATCACAACTCCATGCGCGAGGCTGGTTCCGCTTTAGGCTGCGGCGTTGTCAAGCTCATCAGCGAAGGCACTTGTATCGTCGAAGAAGTGCTCCGCATCGCCGACTTTTTCACCGCGGAATCCTGCGGCAAGTGTCCGGCTTGCCGCATGGAAACCAGCACGCTGTCGATGCTGATGAAAAAAGTTCAAGCTGGCCAGGGCGGCCAGCCGATCCTCGAACAGTTCGGCAAGATTCTCGCGTTCAATAAAGGCAAAGGGTTTTGCAACTTGATCGCCATGCCCGGTCCGCCAATCGAAAGCGCGCTCAATCTCTTCCCGGCAGACTTCGAAGCCCATCTCTCGACCGGCAAATGTCCGGTGAATTGAATTCGCAAAGGACCGACGGATTCACAAGGGATGTCACATGACATCCTTTTTTTTTGTTTCCAAGTCCTTTAGGTTGACCCTTTCGTTCCCACCTTGATAGTATCCGCCTCGATTCCTCGATCGAGGTCGAGATCATGAGTAATATCAAAAATTGGTTTGCATACTGTGTCATTTCGCTTCTAGTCGCCGCCCCGGTTAGCGCTAGCAATCACGAAGCGCTCATCGAAGGCGCAAGAACAGAAGGCAAACTGGTTCTCTACACCTCGTTGGCCGTGGATCAGGCGCAGAAGCTCAACTTTGTTGTCGACGACATCGGTTCCGGCGACGACTACAGCAAGAACTATGAACAGTTTCGCAATATCTTTGGCGCGCCAAAACAGTCGAGAGGCTGACCATGAGACTCGCACCGATTAAGTGGCCCAACGATGCTAAAATCGCCGTCAGTTTTTTTGTTGCGTTTGAAGCCTTTGAAAAGTATTCCCAATACCGCCAAGGCGGCGATAAGCCCGACTACGCATCGCTCGCCTACGGCGAATACGGCGGCAAAGCCGGCATTTGGCGCATCATGGATGTCTTGGCGCGCAATCGCGTCAAAGGCACCATCGATACCAACGGCCGTATCGCCGAGGACTTTCCGGACGCGCTAAAAGAGCTTTACGCAAGCGGACATGAAATTGTCGGTCACGGTTGGGTCAATGACACGGCTCTGTCTTCTTTGGATGCAGACGCGGAGAGAAAACTCATCCGGCGAACTCTCGACAGTCTGGCAGCCGTGACCGGCAAACGCCCGGTCGGCTGGGTCAGCCCAGGGCATAGAATCAACGACTACACGTTGGGGAATTTCGTTGACGAAGGGATTTTTTGGACCGGCGATTTGCCCGGACCCGATATTCCGCAGCATCGCATAGTCAATGGCAAGCCGCTCGTCATCATGCCCCGGTTGGACTATGCCAATGACTTGAGCCTGCTGTTCACTCACAAAAATCCCCCGACGGTTTACTTCGAAAGCTTCAAGGCGGCTTTCGATTGTCTTTACGCCGAAGGTCAAGCCGGCGCGCCGAAGCTCATCGATTGTCTGGTCCACGCCCATATCGGCGGCCGGCCCAACATCATCGGCGTCTTTGAAAAATGTATCGGCTACGCCAAAGGCTTTCCCGATGTTTGGTTCGCCACCAAAGGCGA
>JAERMN010000030.1 GCA_016844625.1 Deltaproteobacteria bacterium | reverse complement strand
CAAACCGTCTTCGGCAACAAACGCACCGGCGTCGAAGCCTATCGAGGCAGCGTCAACCTAAAGCTCAAGGAGATCATCGACGACTTCTTTGAACTAATTTTCTACGGCGTTTTGGACCGTTATCCTGGGCTTAAGTTCGTTAGCGTCGAGAATGAGATCGGCTGGATGCCCTTCATGATGCAGCAGTGGGATTATTATTATAATCGCTTCAAGAAAGAGAACCCGCCGCCGTTTACGAAAAATCCCAGCGAGTATTTCAAGACGCAAATTTATGGCACGTTTTTCCGCGATACGGTGGCGGGCCATAACTTCGAGTGGTGGGGACAAGACAATTGCATGTGGTCGAACGACTATCCGCACGGCAACTCGACCTGGCCGGAGTCGAAAAAATACATTGACCGCGACCTCGGCCATTTGCCGGCGGATATCCGTAAAAAGTTGGTGTACACCTACACCAACGTGAAAAAACTCTACGACATCGACATCCCGCATCCGGTGCAGTAACCGGCGATTCGGTCTATGGCGGAACCGATTGGCGCGCTAGCGGACTAACATAAGTCTGAGAGCGCGCCAATCGTTTTTCGGGATTGGAAGAAATCTCGCGCAAAGGCGCAAAGCACGTCAACAAAAAATTCGAAGCACTAAATCCGAAATCCGAAACAAATTCAAATGGGTGAAAAGCACAAAATTCAAAACATACCAGATCCGGATTCGGCGTTTTGGATTTTCCGAGTTTGAATTACATTTGACTTCCAGTTTGTTTCGAATTTCGATATTCGGATTTCGGATTTTGACTCGATAATGTTTGGTGCCTTCAGATAACAACGAACAATTGGAGGTTTTATGGCTGCACGTTACGGTTCCGATCTGGTCGTCGATCTGCTCAAAGTTCTCGGCATCGAGTATGTGGCGCTGAATCCGGGTTCGAGTTTCCGCGGCATTCACGATTCCCTGGTCAACTACGAAAGCGGCCACAAGCCGAACCCGGAAATGATCCTGTGCTGCCACGAGGAGATCGCCGTGGCGGTGGCGCACGGCTACGCCAAGGCGACCGGCAAGATCATGCCCGCCATCGTGCATAACGTCGTTGGCCTGCAGCATGCCTCGATGGCGATCTACAACGCCTGGTGTGACCACACGCCGGTGATGGTCATGGGCGGCACCGGACCGATGAATTCGAGCAAGCGGCGGCCCTGGATCGACTGGATCCACACTGCCCAGGTGCAAGGCAATCTGGTGCGCGACTTCGTCAAGTGGGACCGATCCGGTCCGCTTTCGCCCGCCGGCGCCGCTGCAAGCGGACTACGATGCGATCAAAGAAGCCGCCCAGTTGCTTGCTTCAGCGCAGAATCCGGTGATCCTGGCCGACTACGTCGGGCGCAATAACGACGCGGTGATGAGCCTGGTGGCGCTTGCCGATCTGTTGGCGATTCCGGTTATCGATTTCGGCGCGCGCTTGAATTTTCCCAATACTCACTCGCTCAATCTCACCGGTAGAAATCGCGAGTTGATCGCCAATGCCGATGTCATCATGGGACTGGACATGACCGATCTCTACGGCGCGCTGGTGCGCTCGGATCTCGACACTCACGCCAACGTTCCCGCGACCAAACCCGGCTGTAAAGTGATCAACGTCACGCTCAATGATATCGTAGTGCGCGGCTGGACCAGCGACTTTCAGGAGCTGGCGCCGGTGGATCTGCCGATCGTCGCCAATACCAGAGTCTTTCTCCCCGCGCTCGCCGAAGAAATCAGAAAGCAGGGGAGGTTTTCAAAGAGCGTCGTCGATGACCGGCGCAAGGTAATGGCGGCGCAGCACGAAGAAGTTCATGCGCGCTGGCAAGCCGATCTCAAGAAGCGCTGGGACGAAAGGCCGATCTCCCCGCCGCGTCTTGCCTGGGAAGTTTGGGAAGCGTTAAAAAAAGAGGACTGGCTACTGGTCGCGGGCGCGTTCCGTGGCTGGCCCAGCCGTCTTTGGACCTGGGATAAACCCGGTTTGTTTCTAGGAGGCTATGGCGGCGGTGGATTGGGCTACGGCCCAGCGGCGTCCGTCGGCGCATCGCTGCCCTATCGCGGCACCGGCAAGATCTGCGTCAACTTACAGCGCGACGGCGAGATGCTTTACACGCCGAGCGCCCTGTGGACAGCGGCTAACACCGGCGTGCCGCTGTTGACTGTCATGACCAACAATCGGGTTTATTATAACGACGTGGAGCATCAGGAAAAGGTCGCGATCACGCGCGGCCGGCCGGTGGAAAACAAACTGGTGGGCATGGAAATGGCCAAGCCGCCGGTAGACTTTGCCAACCTGGCCCGCACCTTCAGTGTTCACGGCGAGGGGCCGATCACCGAGCCGGACCAAATTCGTCCGGCGGTGGAGCGGGCGATCAAGGTCATCAAAGAAGAAAAACGACCGGCCTTGGTCGATGTGTATATGCAGATGATCTAACCCAGAATTGAAAGCACGAAATTCGAAGCACGAAATTCGCAACCAACCGAGGCCAAAATAAATTCCAAACCCAGAAAATCCAAAACCTCGAATCCGATTTCAAGGGTTTGGAACATTGGGGTTTTTAGCCATTTGAATTTGTTTCGAATTTCGAGCTTCGGATTTCGGATTTTGAACAATCGAGCATCATTATTAGAGGAGAAAAAACATGGCTAAAAGGGTTCTGTTTCTGAGCATTCTCGGAATTCTATTCTTGGGGTATGCCCAACCAGGCTTTTCTCAGCAGAAGCCCTTAAAGAAAATCCGTGTCGGCGTGCCGTCCATCGGCATGGGCAACATCATCATCTTCATCACCAAAGAAGCTAAACTGTTTGAGAAGCACGGACTCGACGCCGAGGTCATCACCGTCATGGGGTCAGGGATCGGCTCGAAAGCTTTGATCAGCGGCAACTTGGACATTATTCCCATCGCTACGCCGACCGTTATTGCGGCCAATCTGGCAGGCGCGGACATGGCGATTCTGGCGCATACCATGCCCGCTGTGGTTCACGCCTTGATGGTACGGCCCGATATAAAACGGCCGGAGGATTTGAAAGGCAAAAAGATCGGGGTCTCGAGTTTGGGCTCGCTGACGGATTTTTTGGTGCGCACGATCGCTAAGAAGAAAGGACTCAATCCCGATCGCGACATAACTCTGCTCTCAACCGGTGGCAGCGATACCGAGCGGGTTATGGCGCTCAAAGCCGGTGCGGTCGAAGCGTCAGCGGTAGGGCACCCAGGTTACGGTGTGGCGCGCAAGATGGGCTTTAGCATGCTTTGGGATTCGGCCAAGGAACTCGACTATCCCTGGATGGAAATCACCACCCGCCGCGCCGCGATAAAAAGCGATCGGGAGCTGATTGTGCAATATATGAAGGCTCACCTGGAAGGTATCGCGCTGTTCAAAACCAACCGCGAGTTTAGCATCAAAGTCATCAAGAAGGTGATGAAGCTGACTGACGACGAGTTGATCAATGAATCTTACGACATCTTTTCAAAGATGTTTCTGCCGACGCCGTATCCCAATCATCCGGGGATGAAGATAAGCTACGAGTATGTGGCTGCGACGCGCAAAGATGTCTGGAATCACAAACCCGAAGAGTTCACCGATTCGAGTTTTGTCACGGAGCTGGACAGGAATGGATTTATCAAGTCATTGTACGGGAAATAGCTCAAGCTAACAGCTGGCGGCAATCCGCTTTGAGCTTGGATATGGCTGGATTTTCCTAACAACTGACAGGTGATCTCCGATCGCTTCTCTGCTTCAATAACTTTTACCCTCAAACACCCAGCGATCCAGATTATCAAAGTAAGCGCGGCGCAGTGCCAGACTCATCGCCACGGCGCGGCTGGCGCGTTCTTGTTTCTCCGCCGTGGTCGCGTATTTGACCAAAATCTCAAACGGGTAGTTGCCGTGTTCTTCTTCGTCTTCGTGAATGCGCTTGTACGGATCGGTCACCCATCTCGGCACGGTGCCCGCCTTCAGACTTTTGGCAATTAGGTAATCGGCCACGCCTTCGCCCGCCATGGGAAACGCGGCGATTCGTTCGACTGTGTCGGTCAGTCCTTCGAAAGAGTTAAACATCGCCATCTGAGCAGGTAATGGCTTGTAGTCATGCGGCGTGGCGTCTTTGCTGCGCAGCGCTTCTTCGAGATATCCGGCGTGCTGGTACTCTTCGTGAGTCGCTTCGGCCAGGGTCTTTTTGACGTCGAGCTCGGGCGTGCTCTTAAGCCAACCGCCGAAGATCTCGCCAGCGCGAATTTCATTGAACAATCGGCTCTGCATCACTTTGACACGCATTTCATCCGTGGTGAGAGGGATGAAACTGTAAGCCGGCAGGTTCGCGTCCAAGTTTTTGCAGAACTCGGCGACTTGTTTTTCGATCGTCTCAGCAAATGCGCGGCTATCCATAATTCCCGCCTCCTTACTTTCGTAAAGATGGTAGCTATAAAATGCAAACTCTTGCTATCAGGAGAGCAACCCGCCGGTCAAGGAGCCGCGAGAGCGATTTTATCGGCGTGTGCCAGCACTGCTTCAACAAGGTTCGATATAATGGCCAGGATAGACAGCGAAAATTTATTTTTTTTGACTCCAGATGGCCAGACCGACCCCGGTGAATATGACTGTGCCCGATAGGATCAAGCGCAGGGTAATTTGTTCCGATAAGAAAACGACGCCGCCGAGAGCGGCCAACGCGGGTACCAAGAGTTGTATGGTAGCGGCTAAGGTTGCGGCCAAGCGGGGCAAAGCAGCGTACCAGATCACGTAGCCGACGGCCGAGGTTATCGACCCGGACAAGACAGCCCAAAGAAAACCCTCCGAGGTGATCGCGATGGACGACGACGAGAGTAATAGAAGGACTAAGGTTAATGGAACTGTTCTGAGAAAATTTCCGGCGGTGGCATGCACCGGGCTGGTCACGCCGCGTCCGAGGAGGGAATAGACGCCCCAGGCAACGCCTGCGGCTCCCATCAGCAGCGAACCGGCCGCAGATGGCGCGGTGACGCCGGGCGAGACCAGATAGACTAGCCCGGTGATGGCGATCAAGAGGCCCAACCAGTGAAGCGTCGAGGGACGCTCTCCACCATAGAGGCCGACCGCGATCATGGTGATTTGCACAGCGGCGAAAAGGATCAATGCGCCAGTGCCGGTGGTCAAGCTGATGTAGGCGAAGGAGAACGTCGCGGCGTATAAAAATAACATGGCCGCGGCAGCCCAGCTGCTATCGGATGGTGCTGAGATATCGGTCTGCTGGAAGCGGGCGATGAGCCATAAAGTCGCCGCACCGGTCAGCAAGCGCACGGTGGTGTAGCTGGCGGGGTCGATGCTCGGCTCGCCCAAGGCGAGCCGAGCAAAGATAGAATTGGCAGCGAAAGCAATAAGCGCGAGAACCGTAAGCAGCGCCGTGGTCATCGAGTCTTGATATACGTATCGTTCGAGTAAGACGTCAAGCGAACGATGGTTTAACTCAGATGCCATTCAGCGCGCGTGATCTACGCCGGCGCCGGCGCGTTATAGTTTAATATTCTGATTAAAATGAAAAACATTTTTGGGGTCGTAGCGCTTCTTTATTTGCACTAGACGATCAAAGTTTGAACCGTAAGCGGCGGCGACTCGGTTGCCCTCGTCTTCGGTCATAAAATTAACGTAAGCGCCAGCGGAGGCGTAGGGCGCGCTGGCTTTAAAAAAAGCGCGCGACCACTCGATGCAACTCGTGTCCTGCGCCGCGCTTTCCCATCGTCCGTGCACGTTCAAGATAAACTTGGCGTCTCGGTGCGCGTAAGCCATAGCTCTGGGCGTCACGCGATTGGCCGCACCGGCGATATGGCCGATGAAGATCTCGCACTGGGGCGCGGGCAGTTTGCCGGCGTATTCGATGATCGAATCAGTCGCGCCGTCGCTGAGCTCGGTGAAGTTATGCGACTTCCAGTAGTTTCTCGCGCCGGGTGCGAGCAGAGGATCAAATGCCTTTTGCCATTCCGCGTATGGTTGGGCACCGATAGGCTCGCCGTGCGGATCGCCGAAGGCACGAATTTGTTCGATCAGCTTCTGGCCATCTGCAACCTTGCCCGCGCAGAAAATCGGCAGGACGACGACCTCTTTGCCATGCACGTTTTGCGGCAGAAAAGGCAGTGGCGGAGCCTGGCGCAGCACGACCCAAACGTTAAGGTCTTCGGGCGACATGGTGGCAAATTGGCGATACCGGGTCAGAACCTGCTTGGCTTGGGCAAACGGAAAGACGATCAACCCGGCGAGTATTTCCGGACCCACGGGATGAAGGGCAAATTCGAACTGAGTGACGACACCGAAATTGCCGCCGCCGCCACGCAATGCCCAGAATAGCTCCGCGTCGTCCTGCTCGCTCGCCCGCAACTTTTTACCGTCTGCAGTGACCACTTCCGCTGCGACCAGATTGTCTATGGTCATGCCATATTTGCGCGTGAGCCAGCCGAAACCGCCACCGAGGGTCAAACCGGCGATACCCGTTGTCGAGTTGATTCCCACCGGGGTTGCCAGACCGTGGCGCTGCGTCGCCGCGTCTAAATCAGCGAGCGTCGCGCCGGCATCGACGTAAGCGCGTTTTTTTTTCGACATCCACCCGGACTTGCTTCATGTTTGAGAAATCGATCGTCAGGCCGTCATCGCAGAGGGCATTGCCGGCGATGTTATGACCCGCGCCTCGAACGGAAATTTCCAGTGCGTTGTCCCGGGCAAACTTGATGGCCGGCGCGACGTCGCCGCCATCCGCCGGCTGCACGATGACAGCGGGGCGACGGTCGATCATGGCGTTCCCAATTTGCCGCGCTTCGTCGTAACCGGCATCATCCGGGCTCAACACGCGGCCCTTGATCGTGCCTCCAAGCTTTTTGATCGCGTCACTTAATTGTGTCGTCATAGTAATGACCTCCGGATATTTTATAGTCGGTTAGTTACCCCTGAAATTCTGGTTTGAACGCGCAACGCCGCGTTCGGTCACGTGCAAAAAGCCGGGTTATGTCTGGTTTGATGTGCGTGGCGCGGAAAGAACTATTTCTTTGGTTAGTCCCTTCGGCCGGTTCAGTCAAGACCGGTCGAAAGGAAATTGGCTCCGCATCAAAAAAATCCCAAGGAAAAATGTTTTACGACAGTCGCTTGTGGTTGGTTTTTAAGCTGAGCGCGAGCGCGGCGCAGCGATCAATCATTTGATGCGCGGCCGCGCCATGGAAAGCTTCCGGCTCCGACCCGCACAATCGCAACCCATCAGCGAGCCGTGATCAGCACTACGCCGCCGACCATCAAGAGCGCGCCGAGGACGATGCGTGAATTCACCGCCTCGATGTTGCGCAGAAAGACGGCGCTGAAGAAAATCGTAAACAGCGGCGAGGTATTGAGCAGCGGTATGATGACCGACAGCTGGCCACGGCCGATAGCGATGAAATTCGCCACTTGCGCCAAAGCGGCGATGATGGCGGCGCAAAAAAAGAAAAGAAAGCCGTCGCGCTCCATGCGTAATTGACGAGTCCTTCGGGTCACTAGAACAAAGCCGATCAAAAGAATCAGCGACACGGTGGTTACCATCGCCACTGCGACGATGGGATCGGGAAGAATAGCCAATGCTTGTTTGCGCAGGGTCTGCGAAAGGGCGGAAATCAGCGCCGCGCTGATCGGAAAGAGGGCATCGATCAAGCGCCATGTCGTGTCGCCTTGCTGCTTTCCCGAAATCAACCAGAGGCTGCCGACGATGAGAATGGTCCCGAGAAAAACCAGCCAGCCCGGCCGCTCGTGCAGCAGAACGATGGCGATGGCGCTGGCAAACAGCGGTTCGATGCCGCGCAGCGGTCCGGCGCGGGCGACGCCGATGCGCGTGATACCCTGGTAAAACAACGCGCGGGCGAACAGTGGCTGGATGCAGCCGCTGATAACGTAATAGATCATCGCCGGAGACTTGAGAAAGTCGAGCGCGGTGGTGGCGATGAGATAGCTCCACATGCAGGTGACCGAGACGGCGTAGCTCACCAACATGGCGGCGAAGATGTTGGATTTGCGCAGGCCGAAGCGGACTAGAATGGAATCCGTCGCCCATCCCATGGCCGAACAGATGGCGACGATTTCAGCGAACAGTGGCGTCAAATGTTATCTCGATTCGTTGGCACGTTCAGATAAGCCGAGGGGAGGTTGATTTGCAAACGCGCCGGCGCCGCGCCGCTATCGCCATCGCAAAACTTACGCTTGCAGCGACGCCACTGTCTGTCCTAAGCTCACGCGGCGTTAAGAAATAATTCTTACTGGAGGGATTTATGGAGAAACAGGCTCAAGTGGTTCAGCTAAAAACTCAGCTCGTGAAGGAAGGGCACACTCGCTTCATGCTCGCTGAGACCGATTTGATGACGTTGAGAATTCACTGTTATGCGCCGGGCATCGGTGAAAACGCGCTGCACGCGCATACCCAAGAAGATCATATCTTCGTTGTCTTAGATGGAACCGCGCAGTTCAATACGGGGAGAGATGGCAAGACCCTTGTCGGTGCGACTAAGAACCACGCGGTGGTTTTGCCGGCGGGGAGCTACTATCAATTCTGCAACTCAGGTCAGACGCCGCTGGTGATGGCGCGCATCGGCGCCGGCTCAGACCAAGCGGACCAACGGCTCAACCCGGATGGCAGCGCGATTCCCGGCCGCACGCAGGAACACGGCGCGGCGAAACCGGTGTTGATAGAAGGAGCTTTCTTCGAATAGTTACGATCGATCTACTGACTGTGAGGGAGGGGACAAGCCCGCGCCGGTTGGGGTCGGCCACGGGCTTGTCGGGGAGAGCTTCCCCTTTCGGGGAAGTTTGCGGAAACAAATTAAGCGAAATCGCGCATATGGGTGAAGGTGTACTGCAACTTTCTCAGCTCCGTATTAAACCAGCGCTTACGGCGCCGATGACGGGTGAGATGGGGCTTGAGAAGCGACTCGGGAAACATCTTGGCGCCGCATTTTTCACACTCTGCCCCGCGCAGGTTTCTTTTCTCGATGGAAATGACTTTTGAGCTGATCTGCGTTACTGGCTGCATTGGCTTGTCCTCCTGACAATGGATCAATTAGTGAGCAAGGCTCGTGCCAGGGGCTAATCGGATTCAAATGTTGGCAAAAGATGCGAATTTGCTTTGATTCTCACGGTTGGGAAGGTGGAACTGAGGCCGAGGTTGACTCCCTAGTTGACGGTGACATGGCACGGGTGACAGCGCCAACGGTCATTCTGACACTTTACGGAAGAGCGAATCTCCAAAAGCGCTGCGAAATCTAACCAGGCCGCACCAAATCATGGCAACTGCGCCGTCCGACTCCACGGTGTCAAAACCCCTCGCCGGCGCTAAGCACAAGCATTAGAAATACTGTTTAAGGCCGAAGAATTCAGCAGCGGTGCCGCCCAATAAATTGTCAATGTCCTCAGCAGTGAGACCTTGCCGACCTCTAAGCATGGAAATGGTATTGGGTGAAGTGCCGTCCGGGTGCGGGTAATCGCTGCCGATCATCAGACGCGAGCTGCCGATCCGCTTGACGACATCCGGGAGAGTCGAATCTTCGGAGCCGAAAGAGAAATAGAAATTACCGAAGCAGTCCTTGGGTCGGCGTTGGGTCCGCGCGCGCGCCGCCGGTCTGGCGTCGTACGCCATATCGAGCCGGTCGAGCAGCCAGGGGATCCAGCCGATGCCGACTTCGAAGTAGCCGAATTTAAGTGCCGGGAAGCGATTGAGAACACCGCTGAAAACTAGCGCCGAAATCGCGGTGAAAACTTCAAACGGAAAACCCAAACAGACATCGAGATTGAATCGCGAGAAACGCTCGACGCCGAGCAGCGGGCCGCTGTCGACGCCGTGGACGGAAAGCGGCACGGCCATTTTCTCCACGGCTTCATAAAACGGCCAGAGAAACTCGCTGTCGAGATCTTTGCCATTAACGTTTTGGTACATGATTACGGAATGAAGACCGAGCTCTTTAATCGCGTACTCGGCTTCCAGGATCGCCAGCTTAATATCTTGGAGCGGCACGGCGGCGATGCCGATGAATTGGTTCGGATACTTTTTCAGTATTCGCGCGATCGCTTGATTGTAAGCGCGGCTGACGTTAGCGCCCATGGCGGCGTCGACGTCGTAGTAGAATGGCGCGTTGTTGGGTATCAACACCTGCATGTCGAAACCGTCTTGCGCCATCGCAGCGAGACGCGGTTCGATCTCGAAGTCGGACTTGGGCCGGCCGTTAACGCGGAGCGGCTTAATATGTGTCGGCACGAACGGCGCGCGCGCCGGATAATCGATCCGATAACGCCCAGACGGCAACTCGACCAACCGCGGTCCTTGATCGGCGTACTTCGGATCTAAATCGGCGAACGCGTCCAATGGTGTGAAGTGGGTATCGGAATCGATGCGGATCATTTTCTCCTCCGCTCGGTATGACTGGGGCGTGATTCCGCCGTTAACGAATTCACGCAGCGCCGACTTCAGCAATCGGTCCTGAATTTACCCATGAGCCAGCGCCGCTCGGGTGGCGTCGATTATTCTATCCTTATTAGGCAGAAATTGCTTTTCCAATGTCGGACTCGCGGGCACCGGCGCGAAGGGCGCGGCGACGCGGCTGATCGGACTGTCGAGGTAGTGGAAAGCTTCCTGCTGAACTCTGGCAACGATTTCGGCGCCGATGCCGCCTTGCTCGACGGCTTCGTGGGCGACGATCATGCGGCTGGTTTTCTTTACCGAGCTGGCGATCGTCTCGATATCGAGCGGCGAGATCGTGCGCGGGTCGATGACTTCCGCGGAGACTCCTTCCGCTTCTAGCTCTTTTGCCGCAGCCAACGCTGGACCAACCATGCTCGACAGCGCGACGATGGTGAGATGTTCACCTTGGCGCAAAACGGACGCTTTGCCGATGGGGACGACGGTTTCGTCAGCGGGGACATCGCCTTTCGACCAGTAGAGGCCGCGGTGTTCGATGAAGACGACCGGATTGTCGTCGCGGATCGCCGACTTCAATAATCCTTTCGCGTCGGCCGGATTGGCCGGCATGACGACTTTCAAACCTGGAACATGGGCGAGCCACGACTCTAAACTCTGCGAATGGTGCGCGCCCATGGCGCCGCTGATGCCGTACTGAACCCGGACCGTCAGCGGAATTCTCAGTTGTCCGCCGGACATGTAGTGCAGTTTGGCAGCGTGATTGACCAGCTGATCCATCGCCAAGGTGATGAAATCGATGAACATGATCTCGACGACGGCCCTGAGTCCCACGGTGGCGGCGCCGATGGCGATGCCCATGACCGTCGCTTCGCTGATCGGCGTGTTGACCAACCGGTTAACGCCGAACGCTTCTGCCAAGCCTTTCGTAACGCCGAACGGGCCGCCAAGCGCGACATCTTCGCCGAAAACGTAGACCGATGAATCGCGGCGCAACTCTTCTTCGAGTCCGGCGCGGATCGCTTCGAGATAGGTTTGTTCGAGCATGGTAGATTTTAAATTCATCGGAGGGCACAAAATTTTTGCGCCCCTACAGGTTTGCCGTGGCGTAGACCTGTTGGTCAACCGCGTCGTCCGCCGGCCAGGGTGATGACAAGGAAAATTCCGCCGCCTTTTCGATTAGCGCGCGGGCTTCGTCTTCAATCGCTTGCAGTTTTTTGTCGGTGATCGCTTTCTTGCTTTTGAGCGCGCGGGCGACGCGCGCGATGGGATCTTTTTTCTTCCACTCGGTGCGTTGGGAAAGTTCGCGGTACTTCGCCGGGTCGCCTTCGTAATGGCCGCGCATGCGGCGAGTGAGGCATTCGACAAAAACGGGGCCTTTGCCGGCGCGACATTTTTCCACGGCCTTTGTCATCGCGTCGCGCACGGCGAACAGATCATTGCCGTCGACGGTGCTGGCGGGAATGCCATACGTTTTCGCATGTTGCGCGAGCCTTGCGATTTTTGTGTGCGCCGACAGCGGCGTGAACTCGGCGTAGCCGTTGTTCTCGCAGATGAAGATTACTGGCAGCTGCCACAGGCTCGCGATGTTGAGCGACTCATGAAACGGCCCGGCCTGTGCGGCGCCGTCGCCGAAGAAGACCACGGCAAGCTGACCTTTCTTTCTTTCCTTGGAAGCGAACGCGGCGCCGAGTGCCAGTGGAATTGTCCCGCCGACGACACCGGTGGCGGTGATAAAGCCGCACTCTTTGGCGACAATATGCATGGAGCCGCCCTTGCCGCCGCAATAACCGGTGGCACGGCCGGCGATCTCAGCCATTAATTTATTCACATCCGCGCCTTTGGCGATGGCGTGGCCATGCGATCGATGGCCGCCGTAGACGTAATCGTCATTGCCCAGCAAGCTTAGAGCGCCGACGGCCACCGCTTCTTGGCCGATGCCCAAGTGTAGTAAGCCGACGATCTGCCGTTCGGCGTAGAGCACTGATATTTTTTCTTCAAACGCGCGGATGAGCCACATGCGGCGCAGCAGATCGACGATTTCCTTGGAGTTCTGTTTCTTCGTGGCCATGGATGTGGGCGAATTGCGATGAAGGTGATTTCAGATTCGCATGAACGCGAAACCCGAAACCGGAAACTCGAAACTTTCTTTACGCCACCGCCGCTCGCACGGCGTCCATGATGCGCGACTCGGACGGACCGATATGGGCTTCCAGCGGCGGGCTGTAGGGCACCGGCACATCGAGCGTCGAGACGCGGCGGATGCGCGTCTTGAGTTTGTCGAAGCCGGTCTCGGCGATGCGCGCGGCGATCTCGGCGGCGACGCCGCAGCTCTGATGGGTTTCGTCGGCGATGACGACGCGGTGGGTTTTCTCGACCGATGAGAGAATCGTCGCGAGATCGAACGGCACCAAGGTGCGCGGGTCGACGACTTCGACTTCGATGCCTTCCTTGGCCAGCTTCGCCGCGGCACCGAGACAAACTTGTACGGTGTACGAAGTCGCAATCAGCGTGACGTCGCTGCCGGTGCGCTTGATGTCTGCGACACCGAAAGGAATCGGCTTGTCGTTCTCCGGTACTTCGCCGCGGATGTCGAGCAATCTGGTGTGATCGACAAATATCGTCGGGTTGTCGCTGGCGACCGCAGTTTTTAACAGGCCTTTTACGTCGCGTGGCGACGACGGAATGACGATTTCCAATCCCGGAACATTCCAAAGCATCGCTTGCGGGCTGCCGGAGTGTTGTGCCGCGCCGCCGCCGCGCAGGCCGTGAAACAGATGGAACACCACCGGCACGCGGGTCTGGCCGCCGGACATTGAGAACGCATTGGCCGCTTCGTTGGCGACCTGGGGCCAAGCTTCGTAGATGAAACTGCCGGTGCTCAGATCGACGATCGGTCGGAGCCCCGCCATCGCCGCGCCGGTGGCGAGACCGCAAAAGCCCAGTTCGGAGATCGGCGGCGCGATCATGCGCTCGCTGAATTTCTTCTTGAGATTTTGAAAAACATGGCGGTGCGGACTGAGACTTAGAAACGTGCCGTTGATCAAATGGACGCGCTCGTCGGCGCTCATGATTTCGTCGAGCGCCTCGAATTTTGCCTCGTAATATGCAAGTTCTCTCATGATTTTTTCTTAAGCGAAGTAACCTTTCTCAGCTTCCTCTGGTTTAGGATAAGGACTGTTGACGGCGAACTCGACGGCGGCGGCGATGTCGGATTTGACCAGGCGCTCGATGGCGGCGATCGCGTCGCGGGTCGCTTGATTGGCTTGTACCAACTCACGGATGTAAACCAGCAACGGGTCGGCGCTGTGGTACCACTCGCGGGCATTATCCGGCACGCTGCTGACATCCCACGCGAGCGCTGTGTCGGTTGGCGCCGGCACGGTGGGCCAGTTGGTCGCGCTGCCGGGATAGCGCACCGTTTGCGCTTCGACAAACTGAGGGCCATCGCCACGGCGAATTTTTTCCACCGCTTCAGAAATCGTCCCGTGCACCAAGCCGGCATCGATGCCGTCGATTTGCTGCGCCGGGATTTTGTAGGCTTTGGGCAAATCAGTCAGAGGATAGGCCGCCATCGAGCTTGACTGCGCCGCGGCCACCGCGCGTCCGGAGCCGTACTTACCGTTGTTCTCGCAGAGAAATAGCACCGGCAATTTCAAAAGCGACGCGAGGTTAAACGCCTCGGGCGCGGCGCCTTCTTCGAGCGAACCGTCACCAAACAAACAAACGGTGATGCGGCCGTTCTTTTGAGCCTTAGCCGCGTAGGCTGTACCGGTCGAGAGCGGAATGATGCCCGCGACCACGCCGGAGCTGTGCAGAAATCCCAGCGACGGCGCGACTGAATGAAATGAACCACCTTTGCCTTTGTTTAGCCCGTCGACGCGGCCGAGGATTTCAGCAAGCAGCCGCTTCGGTTCGGCGCCCCGGGCGAGCAGGTGGCCATGGTTTCTGTGCGTGGTGAAGAGATAATCATCGGCGCGCAGGCAAGCGAGAGCCGGTACACCGGTCGCCTCTTGGCCAACGTAAAGATGATAGTGGCCGCCGAACACGCCTTTGTCGTGGAGCGCCACCAAACTCTCTTCAAAATGGCGTATGACGAACATGCGCCGGCACAGTTCCAACAAGTTTTCGCGTGGTAGTTTGGGTAACATGATGGTTCTGACTTATTTCAATTTACCGGGGTTTGTCAACGCCGGTTAACCGGATTGACAGCGATTTTGCTTGGCGTTGCTCTTGATGGCGAGCTTGTTGGCGCCGGCGACTGGGTTCTCGCAATCCCGCTCGCTTAAAAAAATCCATGTCGGCGTGCCGGCTATCAGCATGGGCAACATCATTATTTTTTTCAGCAAAGAGGCGAGGATTTACGAAAAGCATGGTCTGGATGCCGAGCCTGTTGTCATGTCGGGTTCCGGCATCGCTTCAAGGGCTTTGATCGCCGGTAGCGTGACGATTTCGCCAATCACCACACCAGCGGTGATGAGCGCAGTGCTTGCCGGTTCGGACATGGTGATTTTGGCACACACGATGCCGGGTGT
>JAERMN010000310.1 GCA_016844625.1 Deltaproteobacteria bacterium | reverse complement strand
GCGTCTCAAAACGCGCATCGCCGCAGAAGGCCTGGATGCGATCATTGCGATCTCGCCGGAAAACGTTACCTACGTTTCCGGTTTCGTCGTGCCGTCGCAGTCGTTGATGCGCTGGCGCCACGCCGCTTGCATCGTCACCGCGGACGGGCGGATTTCCATGGTCGCTGTCGACATGGAAGCGACGACGGTTAAGGCGCACGCGGGGATCGACGATCTGCGCATCTATCGGGAGTTCAGCGATGACCCGATGGATAAGCTCGCCGAGGCACTCAAAGACTTGAAGCTCGAGCGCGGCAAAGTTGCCATCGAGATGGAGTTCCTGCCGGCGAAAGATTTTGTGACGTCGCAAAAGAATCTGCCGAACGTTCATTGGCTGGCGGCTGATGGGATTTTTAACAAGGCGCGGCAGATCAAGACGCCAAACGAGTTGGCCTTGCTGCGCTCGTTAAGCAAGCTTACCGATAACGCAATCGGTACGGCTTTGCGTTCCGCGCAGATCGGCATGAGCGAGATGGAGCTTGCCGGTACGCTACTGACTTCGCTGTTTGGCGGTGGCGCCGAGAGTTACAAGTTGATGATCATCGCCAGCGGCGAGCGTAGCCAGTTTCCCAACGTGGGACCAACCGATCGGAAGTTGAAACATGGCGACATCATACGCATGGAAATCTTCGGTCAAAAGACTGGCTATCTCACCGGAGTTTGCCGGACGGCGGTGGTCGGTGACGCGACGGCGGAACAGTATAAGATTTGGGCTAATCTGGTCGAGTGCAAATATTTAGTGATGGATTTGATCAAGCCCGGCGCGAGCTGTCCGGAAGTCTATGGCAAATTTTTAACCAAGTTCAGCGAACTCGGTTTCGAGCCCATCAGTTTCGTCGCGCATGGCATCGGACTGCATTTGCATGAAGAGCCTTACATGGGACGTTACGGCAATGAGATCGTCGCGGCGGGCATGGTCGGCGCGTTCGAACCTTTGGTTTACATACCGGGCCGGTTTGGCATGCAGAACAAAGACATGTTCTGCGTGACGGAGGAGGGCTGCGAATTGCTCTCGGATGTGACCCCGACCGACACGCTTCTAAGAGTCGGCTAAAATGATAAAGGCGCTTGCGGGGTTCCGGTGAAGGAGTATTCACCACAGCGGCACAGAGGGCACAAGAACAAGATTCGGGCTCGGAAGTTTAACCGCAAAGAACCTAGCGCGGCAGAGCCGCAACCAAAATAAGAAAAGTCGAATTCACCACGAAGGCACGAAGGACACGAAGGTTTTCGTAGGGTGCGCTTCGCGCACCGGTAGTCTCGGAATATCTCCCGCAAAGGCGCAAAGGCCGCAAAGGTCGGAAATATATGGTGAAGATGGTTTGTAATATTATCTATCCTTCCCCTCCGAACTTGGCGTGCTTTGCGTCTTAGCGGGAGGAATATCCGAGTCCGAGGGTGTTTGACTCCCGGACAATTTGCGCAAGCCGCGCAAATTGTCAACTATAGTAGTGCAAAGTACACAAAGGAAATCAAAGAATTCCGAACTTGGCGTCTTGGCGCGAGTAATTTCCGTCGAAGGTTAGCCATACGAAAGCCTGAAGGTCCATGAAAATTACCAAGATCGAAACGATTCCAATCCGTTTGCCGACGCGGCGTGTGCACCGATGGGCGAGTCTCACGACGCCCATCGGTGTTTACGTCATCATTAAACTTTACACCGACCAGGGCTTGACCGGTCTCGGCGAGGCGCCGGTACTGAAAGACTGGGGCGGCGACCACGGCAAATATTTCGGCGAGACGCCGCAGACCACGGCGCATATCATCAACGACATTCTCGCGCCGGCGTTGCATGGCCAGGACCCAGGCCGCTTCGAAACGATGCACGCGCTGATGGATAAGGCTGTGAAGGGTTATCCCTATTGCAAAGCGGCCATCGACGCGGCGCTCTACGATGTCGTCGGCAAGGCATTGAATGTTCCGGCGTATCAATTGCTCGGCGGGCTTTTTCGCGAGCGGATTCCGATCGCTCACAGCCTTGGCCTGATGGAAATCGAAAAGGCGGTCGAAGAGGCGCTGCAGGCGAAAGCTGAAGGCGTGAAAACGATCAAGCTCAAAGGCGGCGTTGAGCACAAACGCGATGTTGAATTGGTGCAACAGATTCGCCGCGCCATCGGACCGGATTTAAATATCTGCGTCGACGCCAACCAAGGTTATCCGTCGGCTAAAGCCGCGGTGAAAATCATTAGGGCGATGGAAGAGTATAACCTGCTTTACATGGAACAGCCTGTCGAAGGCATCGATCAGATGGCCGAAGTGGCGCGTCGCGTCGACACGCCGATCATGGCGGATGAGAGCGCCTGGACGGCGCAAGATGTTATCGAGATCGTGCAGAAAAAGGCGGCCGACGTGATTTCGCTCTACACGACTAAGCCGGGCGGCATGTTCAAGGCCAAGAAAGTCGCCGCGGTGGCGGAAGCGGCGGGCCTCAAGTGCAACGTCAACGGTTCGGTCGAGACCGGCGTCGGCAACGCGGCGAACATTCATTTAGCCGCATCGACCGGCGTGGTCACTTACGGTTGCGTGGTTCCCGTGTCGACGCCAAAAGGAAAGGGCAAAGGCGGCATCGCTGGGATTTACTATCAGGACGATATTATCACCGAGGCGTTCGACTATGCCGATGGCGACGTGATCGTTTCGTCGAAGCCTGGGCTTGGTATCGAATTAGATGAGGATAAGATTAAACATTATCGCGTCTCGTAGAATCTCTGGCGAAAATGTTACGCTGTCCCGCCATGAAGTTGAATCTAATATTCCCCGCAGCTTGCTGCGGGCACCACCAAATGGGGAATCCAAAGGGGGCGAGCATCCCCATTGGTCGCCTGCGGGGTTAATACCCCGCAGGCGAAATGCCCCGTTTATTGGAATGCGAGTCATACCGGCGCAGGGCGGTATCCAGGGGGGGCGGGGAATGGCAGAGAGGCTAGATTCCCGCTTTCGCGGGAAAGACGGACCACGTGAACTTGTTCGCTTCTTGCCATTCCGTTGAGTTATGACCATCAAGAAAATCGCAATCCTCGGTGCCGGCAATGGCGGCTGCGCGGCCGCGGCTGATCTAACCTTGCGGGGTTTCCAGGTCCGGCTCTTTTCCCGTTCTGAAAGCACGATGGTCAAACTTGCCAAGCTCGGTGAGATCGAACTGGTCGAGGACGGAGTGAGCAAAAAAGCGGCGCCGTTTTTCATGAGCCCGCATTTGCCGCCGGTGGTACAGGGTGTCGATCTTATCGTCATTGCCACACCGGCGGTCGGGCACGAATATATCGCCAGGAACTTGGCGAACTATCTCACCGACGGCCAACGCATTCTGCTCAACCCCGGCCATACCGGCGGCTCACTTCACTTCGCCGATCTCTTGCGCACGCTTGGCTGCAAGGCCGAAGTGCAACTGTGCGAGACGGTGACGCTTACCTACATTTGCCGCATGCCGCAGTTTGGCCGTGTCGAAGTTTACCGGCGCACGACCAACCTCTGCTGCGCCGCTTTTCCGGGAAAGCATACGGCCAATCTTGTGAGCGAGATTCAGCAGGTGTTTCCCAATGTTGTCCCAGCGACTAACGTGCTGGAGACCGGCTTCGCGAACATCAACGCGATCATGCATCCGGCGGGAATGCTCGGTAACGCGGGTTGGATCGAGAACAGCGGCGGCGACTTTCTTTGGTACCGCGAAGGCATCACGCCAGTAATCGGCGCGTGGATTGACGCTGTCGACGCAGAACGTATTGAAATCGCCCAACAGCTTGGACTCAAACCGCTGCGCTTCGTCGACATCTTGCATCGGGCCGGATTGACGACTGTTGAGGCCCGCGACACGGGATCGGCTTATCAGGCGATTCACAATAGCGAGGCGAACTTTACGATCAAATCGCCGCCGTCCCTCGATCACCGCTACATCAGGGAAGATGTCGGCTACGGTCTGGTGCCGATGGCGGAGATCGGGAGACTGCTCGGAGTGAAGACACCGGTGATGGATGCCTTGATCACGTTGGCGTCGACCGCGCTCGGCGTGGATTTTCGACGGCAAGGCTTGACCCTCGATAAAATGGGGCTCGCGGGAGTGACAGCGGATCGGTTGGCGAGTGTCCTGGAAAACGGATTCTAAAGGTGCGTTGAGATTGTGACCGTGCTGAATTTATCCTGGCGAGCTTGCGTAGGGGCGGGTTTTAAACCCGCCCTTACATCCGAAAGAGGTGTGTAGCGATGCGTGTAGGTCTTTGCTTCGACGGCTTTTACTCGATCCAGGAAATGATCGAGCTGGCTCAGTTGGCCGATGATATCGGCATGGACTCGATCTGGATGTCGGATCACCTTTGCTTTCGCGATTCCTTGACCACTGCGATGGCTTTGCTCGCGTCGACCAAGAAAATCAAAGTCGCCGCGGCGCCGATGAGTCCGTACTCGCGCAATCCGATTATTACCGCTATGTCGATCGCGACGATGGCCGAGTATGCGCCGGGGCGGGTGATCGCGAGCCCTGGGACAGGCAATGCGGCGGCGCTAAAAGAAGCGGGCATCGACTCGCCGCATCCGCTGCAGACGATGCGCGAGTATGTCGACATCCTGCGGCGCTATTTGAAAGGTGATACGGTTAATTTTCAAGGCAAGATGATGCAAGTGAATGGCGCTAAGATGGGTTTCATTCCTGCGCAACAGATCGCCATGTACATCACCGCAGTGCGACCGCGCATGCTCCAGCTCGGCGGTGAAATAGGCGACGGGGTCCTGCTTTCCGGCGGCTGCTCGGCCGGCTACATCGCCCAATGTGTCGG
>JAERMN010000001.1 GCA_016844625.1 Deltaproteobacteria bacterium | reverse complement strand
ACGTCGCAGACGTCAAAATCGGCCGGGAGAATATGCCGTCGTCGCGCGACGGCCGGGGGTTGTTGCGCGATAAGGACGGTAAATTGGTTTTCGCGTAGGTGGTTAGAGAAGAATTCAGTCGAAGAAAATTTTCACCACGAAGGACACGAAGAGCACGAAGTTCGGAATAGTAATCATCCGAACCCTTCGTGTCCTTCGTGATCTTCGTGGTGAGAGGGGATTTTCGCATCAAAGAACGCAAAGTGCGCAAAGGAAAAAATTAGCGGCGCGGTGGCTGTTTTCAACTTGCTGTGATATCCGTAATCACGGAGAAACACATGGAAGAGGTGATGAAGCGGCTCTTTATTGGCATTAAAGTTAACAAAGCGCTGCAAGACGATCTGGATAGTCCGGCACCGGGAATGAAGCAATACTTCGACGGCAACAGCAACGACTATCTGCAGGTGGTGAATCTAGGCGAAGACAAATTGATCGGCCGTTATCTCAAAGATGGATTTCCCGCCGCCGATATCGGCGACGTCAGCCGCAACGTTTGCAGCATCGTTAGATTGATCACCCGCGGCCGGCGCATCGAAGACGACGACGTGCAAATCTACTCCTGCTGAGTGCTACCGTCTGTCGGTCAAGATGCTGATTTCGGTCTCTTGGTTTACTGCAACCCCACGGCTTTTTAAAAGGTAAGTCGATAAAGCGCTCCACCTGAGGGAACGGTGCTTTGAGCTCGCCGACGTCGCCCATGATGCGAATCCCTTGAGCAAAAGCTTTGACGTCGTTCTCGCTCTGTTTGGGCACCACGCGGCGGTCGGTCCGATTGCGCACGTAGAGGCGGTGTCCGGGGAGTGTTAGCTCGGAATCTTTTCCTCTTTTCTGCTATAACCAGGAACATGAAAATTCTCCAAGTGACGGTTTGGATGTACACGACGGCTGTGCAGCGATCGTGGGAGGCGGTGCGGAAGAATTGGGTGGTGAGCCTAGCGCCGGTGGTCTTCGGCATTATCCTATCCGTCGTCGGTAGTCTGGTCGCGCCCTTGGGGATCATCGGCGGTTTCATCTACTCGCTGGTAAGCGCTGCCTGCGCGAGAAGGCCAACTTCAATGATTTTCTGAGCGGCTTCACGGTTTATATTTGGGACGTGATCACGATTTCGTTTATCTTGTGGATTCCCATGCGTGTAGCGGCGATGGGTCTGGCGTCGGTTGCCAATGGCGCGTTGATTTACTTGCTCCTTCGCCTAGGCCTGTACATTCTTCTCAATGCGGTGCCCGAGTTGATTTATCAAAGCCGTACTTCCGGCCTTGAGCTAATCGGCGCGAGCTACAACTTTATCGTAGAAAATTGGCTTGAGTGGCTGATTCCCAATCTTTTATTCGCGGTTGCCGGATACTTTCTCCTCGATATGCTCCAGTCCTTGATTTTCAGTTTGCCGGCGTATTTAGAGCTATTTCTCAACGCGCTTTTCTTGGGACTCGGTCTGGCTTACTTCATGACCTTTCGCGGTTTTCTGTTCAGTGAGCTTCACGGCACGACACGGCGCAGCAGGATGTACCGCTACGACGCGCGTTGATCTTGGCCGCAACTTGAACTCGCAAAGCTCTTATGGTGTCTTGTTGGCACGCTTTTAATTCAATCGATGAAGATTACTAGTATCAAAGGTTTCGCGGATATCTTTCCCGGCGAAGTGGAGTCCTGGCAGCTGGTGGAAGCCAAGGCGCGCCAGGTTTTTCATGCGTATAACTTCGCCGAAATCCGCATTCCGATCTTAGAGAAAACCGAGCTGTTCAGTCGCTCCATCGGCGAGACCAGCGATATCGTCGAGAAGGAAATGTACACCTTCGAAGATCGCGATAGCCGCGCCGGGGAAACCGTCGAGAGCACCAAGCTCACGCTCCGTCCCGAAGGGACGGCGGGTGTGGTGCGCGCCTACGTCGAAGCGGAAATGTATAAGGTCGAGCCGGTGCGCAAGCTCTATTACATGGGGCCGATGTTTCGCCGCGAGCGGCCGCAAAAAGGGCGCATGCGTCAGTTCCATCAGATCGGCGCTGAGGCGTTGGGACGCGGCGATCCATTCGTTGACGCGGAAATTTTGCTCTTGCTCCATGATTTTTTCAGCGCGGTAGGACTCACCGAGCCGTCGTTGCAGATCAATTCGCTTGGCTGTTCTGAATGCCGGCCGCAGTATCGGCAAAAATTGCTGGCGTTTTTGCAGCACCACGAACAGTCGTTGTGCGGCAACTGCCAACGGCGCATAGACCGCAACCCGCTCCGCGCTTTAGATTGCAAAGAGGCAGGCTGTATTGAGACGACCAAGGACGCACCGTCGATTGTCGACTCGTTGTGCGCTCAATGCCGTGAACATTTTGCCACGGTGCAGCGCTTGTTAAGCGCAACCGAGGTCCGGTTCGCGCTCAATCCGCGCATGGTGCGCGGCCTCGATTACTACTGCCGCACGACGTTTGAGTGGACGACCGGATTATTGGGTTCACAAAGCGCTGTGGCGGCGGGCGGCCGTTACGACGCCCTGGTCGAGCAGTTGGGCGGGCCGGCGATCCCCGGCGTCGGCTTCGCCATGGGCGTGGAGCGCTTGACCATGCTATTGCGCTTGCAAGAGAGCGCCGCGGCAAACGGGCCGTCGCTGTTCATCGTCTGGCTCGGTGACAAGGCGCGCGACTGGGCATTCCCCGCCATGCACCGTTTGCGCCGCGCCGGCGTGAGTGTCGAGATGGAAGGCGAGGCGCGTAGCATGAAAAGCCAGATGCGCCGCGCCGACAAACTCAAAGCGGTCTCAGTGTTGATCGTCGGCGAAAATGAATTAACCCAAGGCACGGCAGCGCTGCGCGACATGGCGAGTAAGCAGCAACGGGGCGTCAATTTAAAAAATATTGAAGCGGAACTAGTGGTGAGGAAGGCAAATTAATGGCGGAGCGAGTTTTTAGCGATCAGTTGGGCGATTGGAAGCGCAGTTGTTACTGCGGCGCAGCGCGGCTGGATGCAGTCGGCAAAGAAATGACTCTCGCGGGCTGGGTGCATAGCCGGCGCGACCATGGCGGCGTGATCTTCGTCGATCTGCGCGACCGCAGCGGACTTTGCCAAGTGGTGTTCAATCCGGCAAGCGATCCGGCGTCGCACGACAAGGCGAAGCAAATTCGCTCCGAAGACGTGATCGCGGTGCGCGGCGTGCTCGCCAAGCGCTCGTTGGATACGATCAATCCAGATCTCGCCACCGGCGAAGTAGAACTCAAAAGTCGAGAGTTGCGTTTGCTCAACGCCTCGGCGGTGCCGCCCTTTGTCATCGCAGACGAAACCGACGCGACCGAGAATACCCGGCTAAAATATCGCTATCTCGATCTGCGCCGGCCGCAGAGCCTGGGTCATCTTTTGCTGCGTTACCGCATGACCAAACTGATCCGCGACTATCTCGACGGCTTGGGTTTCATCGACGTTGAAACGCCGGTGTTGACCAAGAGCACGCCGGAAGGGGCGCGTGATTATCTGGTGCCGAGCCGCATTTATCCCGGCAAGTTCTACGCGCTGCCGCAGTCGCCGCAGTTGTTTAAGCAAATCCTCATGGTCGGCGGCCTCGACCGCTATTTTCAAATCGTCAAATGCTTTCGCGACGAAGATCTGCGCGCCGACCGCCAGCCGGAATTCACCCAGCTCGATATGGAGCTGTCTTTTGTCCAGCCGGAAGACGTCATGGCGGTGGTCGAGGCGATGATCACGCTATTGTTTAAGGAATTGAAAGGCATTGATCTCAAACGACCGTTCCGCCGTTTGACCTACGAAGAAGCGCTGAACCGCTTCGGTTCGGATAAGCCCGACACGCGTTTCGGCTTGGAGATCAGCGACTTCACCGACGCATTGCGTAATTGTCAGGCGAAGGTGTTTGCCGGCGCGATCCAAAAGGGCGGTTTGGTTAAAGGCATCCGCATCCCCAGAGGCGGCGAGATGTCGCGCAAGGATTTGGACGACCTGACGCCGTTTGTCGCAACCTTCGGCGCCAAAGGGATCGCCTGGACGAAAATTACCGCCGAAGGTTGGCAGTCACCGATCGCCAAGTTTCTCTCCGAGGCGGAACAGAAAAAGATCGAAGTAATTTCTGAAGCCGAGGTGGGCGACGTTGTCTTATTCTCCGCCGACACGGCGAAGATCGTGCACGATTCACTGGGCAACCTGCGCTTACACTTGGGCGAAAAGCTCGGCTTGATCCCTGAGAAAGAATACGCGCCGGTCTGGGTCGTCGATTTTCCGTTGATGGAATTCGATCCGCAAGAAAAGCGCTATGTCGCATTGCACCATCCGTTCACCGCGCCGCTCGATGAAGACTTGCCCCTGCTCGACAGCGAGCCGGCGAAGACGCGCTCGAAGGCCTATGACTTGGCAATCAATGGCATCGAGGTCGGCGGCGGCAGCATCCGTATTCACCAAGTCGAGTTACAGAGAAAAATTCTCGGTCTTATGGGGATCGGCGCGGAAGAGGCTAGCGCGAAATTCGGTTTCTTCTTGGAAGCGCTCAGTTTTGGCGCGCCGCCCCATGGCGGCATCGCCTTTGGCATCGACCGTTTGGCGATGCTCTTGAGCGGTGCCAAGTCGCTGCGCGATGTCATCGCCTTCCCCAAGAGCCAGCGCGCGGTCTGCATGCTCACTGAAGCTCCGTCTGGCGTCGACCCGCGCCAGTTGCGCGAGCTTGGGATTCGGGTGAGCGGAGAAGGCAAGTAGTCAGATCTCGGACTTGACTGACCAGAACGAGACCAGATGAATCTTTCCACCTGTGTTCCTAATCGTCGACAACGGCCAGTTTTTTGTTGAGCCGTTGCGGCACTTCTGATATTTTCAGCGTCACTAACATGACCAAGCTTATCCCACTGATTTTTGTCGTTATCGGTTGCAGTTTTGGTCCGGGCAATCTGCAAAGCCGCCATTCCACCGACCTCGAGGCGCGCAAAATTCGCCGCATCGCGGTGGTGCCCCTTGCAGTGATGGCCGGTGCGCCGGTGCAGAAGATTCCTTTCGGCACGGCGCTGGAGCCGCGCACGAGCGAGCGCCAGGCGCCGGAAAGTCTCGCTCGCTTTGCCTATTCGGCGTTGGCGTCTTTGCCCAATTGGCAGATCGTCTCGGAAAACGAAGTGCGCGAAGTGGGCCAGTCGCTGCCGGCGGCGGCTGAAGCAAGCCGGCTCAAACGGATCGGTGAGATGGTTTATGCCGACGCGGTGATGACCGGCCGGGTGCAGCGTTACCGCGAGCGGGTCGGCGACGAATGGGGCGCCAAAAGCCCAGCGTCGGTGGCGTTTGTCTTAGACCTAGTCGATGTCCGGCGCGGCGATGTGATCTGGTCGGCGCAGTTCGACGAAACACAAAAATCTTTAAGCGAAAATATTTTCGCCTTCGGCGATATTGGCGAGCGCGGCGTGCGCTGGCTGAGCGCCGATCAACTCGCCCAAGAAGGCGTCAAGAAGGCGATCGGCCAGTTGCACCAAATCATCGCCCGCGGGCCGGCGTCTTAGGCTTGCCTCTGGCACAACAGATCAGTTTTTTGTTCTCTTACTTTGTTCAGCCCGAATTCTGCAGTTGAATTCATAACCTCGGTTGAGCGAAGTGCGAGCCTGGAGTCGCGAAGGCAGCCAACGGTAATGTTTCAAAGTCGTTTTTACTTCTCAGCCAGCCGTCGCTTAGCGCTTGATGAATCCACGGATTGCACCCATGGTCGCGGGCCGCTTAGAGGTAGAACTGCTTTGCCGCCGCGACGGAAGCCTTGCGCCTCGCTCTGCACGTCACTTGCAACTGCGGAATTGGGGTTCAGTCGAGTTTTGACGAGCCGTTAGCAGTCGATGAGTAAGGCGTAAGGTGTGGGGAGAAGGCATCGCCTCCTGTCTCGTATCTTGATCGTTGTAGCGTCACGCTTCGACGAGCTTATTCACGAATGGCTTTGTAATCGCGGTTCGATCGTTAAAGGTTTCGCGAGCCGATCGCTGACCAGCTTTCCGATCTCTCCGAGTTTTCTCTGACTACCGCGGTCGAGGAGGGCGTTTCCGCCATTCGCTATGGATAGTCGCAATGCCGGCACGGGAAATTTCTGCGCGGCGGTGGAGCCACCTAGAGCGAAACCGCCCTCGATCTCGTCGATGCCGAGCTGAACTTCGGCAACTTCATCATAGCTCAGGCTTAAGACCGTGGAGCGATAGAGGCTTTGGCGGCGCAAAGTGACTTGTCGCGTTTGGCTATTGATTTCAATCGTGCGCCGTTGGGTGACCAGAAAAAACGAAATCCCGAACAGCACCAAATTCATTAAAGGGAAATACCAAAGCGAGCCCGCCGGGCCGACGAAGCCGCGTAGCAGCAAGGCTTGAACGATTGGCACTGAAACGAAGAGCAGCAGAAGGGCTATTCCCAGACAAAGAAACGCCGGGAAGCGGGCGCCTTGCCAAAGTAGTTTCACTTTTTCAGGGCTCGCTTCGATGACGCGAAAGCCCAGGCGATTGCCAATCGTTTCAAACTGGGATGGGTCACCGATCATGGCAGTCGAGTCTCACGCGTTAAATGTCCGGAGCAACCGCGGTAAGGCATTTGCTTGCGCCGAGGCGCCAACCCCCTTTTTCTAATTGTCGAACTTCGGCGTGCTTTGGGTCTGTGCTCGGGTCAATGCTTCGAGCTTTTCTGCTCGCGGTAGAAATCGCGGAAGCGGTATTCTTTTAAATGAATGAGGTTTTGATACGAGCCAAAGCGTTGCGCCGGATCGTTGATCTCGTCGAGCAAGTCACGGTGATTGTTTTCGGTTTCGAAGACCCGGACCTTTTGATAGGTCGTCGAGCGCTCCGCCGGAATGCGCCCCATCTCGCGAATCAAACCGCGAAATTCGGACGGCTTCATCAGCTGGCCGTAGCCCGCGCCGGCGGCGGTGGAGATGCTTTCGTTGATCAGCGTGCCGCCGAAATCATTGGCGCCGGCGAGGAGCGCGATCTGTGACAGCTTCGGGCCTTCTTTGACCCAGGAGACCTGCAAGTTCGGTATCCAATGGTTCAGCATCAGCCGCGACACGGCGTACATCTTCATCACTTCCGCGCCGCTGGCCCCATGGCGCAGCTCGGGCAGCGCTTTTCGATGCGACATCGGCGCCTCTTCGTAGACGAAACTGAGCGGCACGAACTCGGTGATGCCGCCGGTGCGCTTCTGCACCTCGCGAACAACGTTTAGATGTATGGCGCGGTGGCGCGCGGTTTCTATGTGGCCATACATGATCGTCGACGTGGTCGGGATACCGACCTCATGGGCGGTTTGAATCACCTCGATCCATTGATCGATGCTGATCCGCCCCGGCGAGATGCGTTGGCGGACTTCGTCGACAAAGATTTCGGCAGAAGTTCCCGGCAAACTGCCGACGCCGGCGTCTTTGAGAGCGATTAAGTAATCGCGAATGGTCGCGCCGGTCAATGTCGAACCGTAGAGAACTTCTTCGGGTGAGAAACCGTGAACGTGGAGATCGGGAAACGCTTCTTTGAGGGCGCGGCAAAGCTTCACATAGTGCCAGCCGTCCATGCCGGGCGCCAAACCCGCCTGGACGCAAACCTCGCTGGCGCCGAGCTCTCTCGCTTCGCCGGCCCGTCGAATAATTTCTTCGATCGGCAGGAAGTAGCCTTCTTCGGCCAAATGACCGCGGCTAAAGGCGCAAAAGCCGCATTGCATGACGCAGACATTGGTAAAATTAATGTTGCGATTGATGACGTAGGTGACCACGTCGCCGACGGTTTGAGCGCGCAAGTGATCGGCCGCGGCGAACATCGCCAACAAATCGGAACCATCAGCCTCGAATAAGCCCGTTGCCTCATCGACCGAGAGGTCTTGACCGGAAAGAGCTCGATCGAGAGTCTGCGCCGTCGAACGCGACACGCTGCTCAGCAGCCGATCGAGCGAGGATTCCAGATGCGGCAAATTCATGGCGCGACTTTAGCCTTTCGATTTGGGAAACTCAACGACGGACGGAAGCGGGGCAAAAGGCCGAAAGGAAAGCTTTGAGCGTTGCGGTTGAAAACCAACGCCGAGAGAAAAGTGCTGCGCGTTGAGATTCTCAAAGCTTTTCTCTCAAGGCTCAAAGCTAGCGTTGGCAACCGTCACTTGCCGATCCAATATCTCGCGAACTCCTGCAGGAACGTGAGTGTCGTGAAATCACGCATGCGGTCAAGATAAACCTTGCCGGCGAGATGATCGAGCTCATGTTGGATGACGCGGGCGTGGAAATCGTGAGCGATGAAGTCCATTTTTTTGCCGACCCGGTCCAGCGCGTGGACGTGGATGCTCGTATAGCGCGGCACTCGACCACGCAGATCGGGAATACTGAGACAGCCTTCCCAGTCCTCTGCCATTTCGTCGGAGAGCGGCGTGATTTTCGGATTCACCAGAACGGTCAAAGGCACTTTCGCTTTGTTTGGATAGCGCGGATTGTCGGCGACTTCGAGCACAGCCACCTGCTTAGAACTGAACACCTGATCCGCCGCCAAGCCGACGCCGTCGTATTCCTTCATGGTCTCGATCATGTCGTCGATGAATTTCTGCATGGCCGGAGACTTGAGCTCTTTGACCGAAATAGCTTTGGTAACTTGGCGCAACACCGGATGACCGAGGCGCGTGACTTTGAGTATGGACATGAAATTTCTCTTAACATGGAGGCAATAGTCGCGAAAGAGGTTCAGTTGCCCTGCGATTAAACTACGGATTGTAACCGGCGGGTTATCTAGCGTCGCTTAGCTCAACCTAAGTGCCATAAAAGGGGAGTGGCCAAGCTGCTCGAGCAAGCGGAGGTGCATACGGTCTTGCGCCTACCCACCAGTATCTTTTACGCGCAAGTCGTAAAGGTGAACCTGCTTTTCTTCGACCGCAAACCGGCGCAGGAAAAGCTGTGGACCGAAAAGCTCAGGATTTACGATCTCAGGACCAAGCAGCACTTCGCGTTGAAAGAAAACCAACTGAAGCGCGCCGATTTAGATGACTTCGTCGCGTGCTGGTTCGGTCTCAAGGTGGATGGGGCGTCTCGGCTCATTTAATTGCCAAAGCAATAAACGGGGCATTTCGCCTGCGGGGTATTCCCCGCAGGCGACCAAAGGGGACGCTCGCCCCCTTTGGATTCCCCATTTGATGGTGCCCGCAGCAAGCTGCGGGGAATATTAGATTCAAGCATAGATTTGGGGTCAGGGGGGCAGATTCCTTTCCGACGAGTAGGGAACTGTAAGACTAGCGCTGCACGAACCGGATAATCATCGAACGCGCGTTGCTCTCAAATTTCAGCTTCTCTCCCCGCCACAGCGCGATCACCGGCGGAACGTATCGACAGTCGTTGTTGTAACGAAGATTCTCCTTTCCCTTCCGCTTTGCCGGTTTGGCGAGAAACGCCGCTATGTTGACATTGGAGACCTACAGAGTCTATATTCAAATCTGTGTTGCGAACCAAGCCAAGAAGCGAGCGCAGTTCGTTGATGAACGTCGGGCGGCGTGTTGATTACGCTGTAAGGGCTTTGTCTTATCTCGCCGGCCAGTCGGATGGGCGGGTGGTGAGCCGGACCGACATTGAAAGAAGCCAGGATGTTCCGTCCTTTTATCTTTCCAAGATCATGAAGGATCTGGTTGCCGGCGGGTTGGTGCAGTCGCATATCGGCTCGAAGGGCGGTTTTACCCTGGCGAAGGCGGCGAGCGCGATCACGATTAAAGAAGTTTATGAGACGGTTGAACGGCCGCTGGTCTTGATGGAGTGTTTGGACAAGGGCGCCGATTATTGTTCGTTCTGTTCGGTCTGCTTGCAAAAATCGATCTGGCAAGAGGCGCAGTCGGTGTTGGCGAATTTCTTGGCCGGCGTGACGATCGAAAGCATTGCCGACCGCCAGGGGCTAAAGGAACGGCTAGGGCGGGCGCCGCAGATTTCGAAAGGATTGGTGAATGCTCGATATTAAAGGCCTGCGCGCGCGGGTCGGTAACAAGGAAATTCTGCGCGGCATCGATCTCCATATCGGCGCCGGCGAAGTGCATGCGATCATGGGGCCCAACGGCTCGGGCAAGAGCACGCTGGCGCATGTATTGTCGGGCCGCGAGAACTATGAAGTCAGCGGCGGTACGGTGACTTATCTGGGCAAAGATCTGCTCGTCATGAGTCCGGAGGTGCGCGCGCGCGAAGGCGTTTTTCTGGCGTTTCAGTACCCGGTTGAAATTCCCGGCGTGAGCACGACTTATTTTCTCAAAGCGGCGGTAAACGCCGTCCGCAAACATCGCGGCCTCGAAGCGCTCGACGCCATGGAGTTTCTGACGCTCATCAAAGACCGAATGCGGCTGGTCGAAATGGATCAAGTGCTGACCAACCGGCCGCTCAACGAAGGATTTTCCGGCGGCGAGAAGAAGCGCAATGAAATTTTGCAGATGGCCGTGCTCGATCCGACTTTGGCGGTGCTTGATGAGACGGATTCGGGATTGGACATCGATGCGCTGCGGATCGTCGCAGGCGGTGTCAATGCGCTCAGGCGCAAAGACCGCGCCATGTTGGTGATCACCCATTATCAGCGTTTGCTCGATTACATCGTGCCGGACTTTATCCACGTGCTTTACGACGGCCGTATCGTCAAATCGGGAACGAAAGAGTTGGCCTTAGAGCTTGAGAGTAAGGGCTACGATTGGATCAAGAGCGAGGTTGCGGCGGTTGATTAATTCACCAAGAAATTTCAGCGCATCATGATAACGACCGAAAGCAAAGAGCGATATCTCGCCGCTTACCAGCAGGCTAAGCCCCATTTGGCGAAGCGCGCTCCGGCTTGGCTCAGTGAGTTGCGTGAAGCCGGCATTGCAAACTTTGACCAGCTTGGCTTCCCGACCACTAGAATCGAAGAGTGGCGATACACCAACGTCGAACCGATCGCGGTGCAAAGTTTTGCCCGCGCCAACGGCGAAGCGCAGCGCGTTAGCGCGCGCGAGGTCGTCGCGCGCTCGATGATCGACCCGGCCGCGGCGCGGCTGGTCTTCGTCAACGGAATCTACACCGAGGAGTTTTCCCAGACCGCAATGCTTGAGCGCGGCGTGGTGGTTAAGAGTCTTGCCTCATTTATTAAAGAGGATGACGCAACGGCGGCGTCGCGCCTGGGACATTATGCCAGCGGGCGGCGCCAGCCATTCGTCGCTTTGAATACGGCATTTCTCGAAGACGGTGCGCTGGTTTCGATTGCCGCGGGCTGTCGCGCCGATCGGCCGATCTACCTGGTATTCGTTTCCACGGCGGCGAACGAGCCTGTCGTGTCGCACCCGCGGACGCTGATTCTGCTCGGCGCCGGCAGCGAGGCCAAGATCGTCGAGAGTTATTTGGGCTTGGATGGCGGATATTTTTGCAACGCGGTGACTGAATTGGCCGGCGCGCCGGATTCCGTCATCGAGCACTATCGGCTACAGCAAGAGAGCGATGCGGGTTTCCACGTCGGCACCCTGGAAGCGCGTCTCGATCGTGGCTGCCATCTTACAGCTCATGCGGTGAGTTTGGCTGGAGCGTTGGTGCGAAACAACGTTCGCGTCACGCTCAACGGCGAAGGCGCTGAGTGCGTGCTCAACGGTTTGTACTTGGCCGACGGCAAGCAACATATCGATAATTTTACTGAGATCGAGCATGTCAAGCCGCGCGCGCGCAGTTTGGAACTCTACAAAGGCATTCTTGGCGGCAGCGCTCATGGAGTCTTTAATGGCCGGATCGTCGTGCATAAAGACGCGCAGAAAACCGATGCGCGGCAAACTAACAAAAACTTGCTTCTGTCGGCGGACGCTGTGGTCAACACCCAGCCGCAGTTAGAAATTTACGCCGATGACGTCAAATGCAGTCACGGTTCGACCATCGGCCAAATGGATGGCGATGCGTTGTTTTATCTCCGCTCGCGCGGGCTTGGCGTCGAGGAGGCTAGGAGCTTACTCAGCTTCGCTTTCGCCAGCGATGTCGTCGGCCGGATGAAAATTGATTTTCTACGGGCGCGGTTGGATGACTATCTGGTTGCGCGCTTCGGGAGGCAATGAGTCGGCTCATGAAAGCGGCTCCTCAAACCAAAGACCAAGCGATCCAGGCTTCTGTTTTCGACGTGGCGCGGGTGCGCGAGGACTTTCCCATCCTTAAACAGAAGGTTCACGGCAAGCCGCTGGTTTATTTCGATAACGGTGCAACCAGCCAAAAGCCCCAGGTTGT
Organism: Deltaproteobacteria bacterium; assembly: GCA_016844625.1. Lineage (GTDB taxonomy): Bacteria > Desulfobacterota > Binatia > UBA9968 > UBA9968 > DP-20. Next base: position 25,621 of record JAERMN010000001.1, on the reverse strand, counting down.
GATCGCCGCGCTCAACCATTACTACAGCGCGGAGAATTCCAACATTCACCGCGGTGTGCACCTTCTTAGTGAGCAGGCCACGGCAGCCTACGAAACGGCGCGCAGTAAGATTCGCAACTTTATTAATGCGCGCGCAGACAGAGAGATCATCTTCGTGCGCGGCACGACTGAAGGTATCAATCTGGTCGCGCAAAGTTACGGCCGAAGTTTTCTCAAGGCCGGCGATGAGATCATCGTTTCGGCGATGGAGCATCACTCCAATATCGTACCCTGGCAGATGCTGTGCGAGCAGGTCGGCGCCAAACTCCGAGTGGTGCCGATCAATCATGACGGCGAGATTGTCATGGACGAGTATCGCCGGTTGTTAAACGAAAAAACCAAATTTGTCTCCATCACCCATGTGTCCAATGCGCTGGGCACGATTGTCCCAGTTAAAGAGATCGTCGCGCTGGCGCATGAGCGCAGTGTTCCCGTCTTGCTTGACGGCGCGCAGGCGGTGCCGCACTTAAAGGTCGACGTTCAGGAGCTGGGCTGTGACTTCTACGCTTTCTCCGGTCACAAGCTGTTCGGGCCGACCGGTGTCGGGGTCTTGTACGGACGCGCTGAGCTGTTGGAAAAGATGCCGCCTTATCAAGGCGGTGGCGACATGATTAGCCTGGTGACGTTCGAGAAAACCCATTACAACGTCTTGCCCTACAAGTTCGAAGCCGGCACGCCGCATATCGCCGGTGGCATCGGCCTGGGCGCGGCGATCGATTATTTATCCACTCTAAATTGGCAAGAAGTGGCCGCCCATGAGCATCGCTTGCTCAGTTACGCAACCGAGGCGCTGGGTGCCATTAATGGGCTACGCATCATCGGCACAGCCAAAGAGAAGGCTGGCGTATTGTCGTTTGTCTTCGACCATGTCCACGCTCACGATGTCGGCACTATTCTCGATCAGGAAGGCGTGGCGGTGCGCGCCGGGCATCATTGCGCTATGCCGGTGATGCAACGCTTCGGCGTGCCGGCGACGGCGCGGGCGTCGTTTGCATTTTATAATACGATTGAAGAAATTGACGTGCTGGTGCGCGCCCTTGAGCGCGTTCTCAAGGTGTTTGGCTAATGTCGGAACTAGACGAGCTTTATCAAGAGGTCATTCTTGACCATAATAAAAGTCCGCGGAATTTCCGCGAGATGACACATGCTAACCGCAAAGCGGAAGGCTATAATCCGCTCTGTGGCGATCATGTGACGGTGTTTGTCCAGTTGGAAAATGGCGTGATCAAAGACATCAGTTTTCAAGGCTCGGGCTGCGCGATCTCGAAAGCCTCGGCGTCGATGATGACGGCGGAACTCAAAGGCAAGGATGAAGCGGGAGCGCAGGCCTTATTCAACAACGTGCATAAAATGCTCACCGGCGATGCAAGCGACGAACATGTGACCGAGAAGGTTGGCAAGTTACAGATTCTCGCGGGCGTCTGTAAATTTCCCGCGCGGGTGAAGTGCGCCAGTTTGGCGTGGCACACCGTTCGTACCGCGCTCAAGGGCGAATCTCAACCGGCGAGCACGGAGTGATGCGATCGTCGAGCGCGAAAGGAGAGCGGCGCGATGACCACTGAGAAACCGATAACGCTTAGGCGCGATTGCAGCGCGATTATGATTCCTAGCGGCGAAACCGTCTCGCTTTCCGCCGGTGGCTCGGTTTGGCTGACGCAAGCGGCGGGGAGCGGTTACACGGTGATGACCGATCATGGCTATAACGTGCGCATCGACGGACTCGACGGCGATGCGCTGGGTTTCCCCACGATTAACGATAGTAAGCCAGCCGGAGCGGATGGCTCGGTTGAAGATCAAGTTTGGCATCAACTCCGGTCATGCTTCGATCCGGAGATTCCGGTCAACATCGTCGAACTCGGGTTGGTCTACGATTGCCGGGTCGATGCCCTGCCGGGCGGCGGCCATAAAGCGGTTGTTCATTTTACGTTGACGGCGCAGGGCTGTGGCATGGGCCAGTTTATCAAAGAGGACATCCGCAAAAAATTGCTCGCGCTGCCGGAAATTCGCGAGGCGGAAGTGGCATTGGTCTGGGATCCGCCGTGGAATCAAAGCATGATGGCGGCGAGCGCGAAACAGCAATTGGGGATCGAGTAGACTTATGGAAAGCATCAATCAAACGATTATCGAAGCTCAAGTGATCGAGGCGCTGCGCACCTGTTTCGATCCGGAAATCCCAGTCAACATTTATGAGATGGGCTTGATTTACGAAGTGAAGGTCGATGAGGCGGGTGCCGTAGCGATTCAAATGACGCTCACTTCGCCGAGCTGCCCGGCGGCACAGTCGATACCGGCTGAGGTGGAACAGAAAGTTCGCGCCATTGACGGTGTCACCGCTGTCCAGATCGATCTGGTGTGGGAGCCGCCGTGGGAGCAGAACAAGATGTCGGAAGCGGCGCGGCTGCAATTGGGCATGCTCTAGCGCATATTTTAATTAGCTCATGGCCGATTCAGAAACTCTCTTTGAACGCCTCGGCGGCGAAGCCAAATTAAGAGAGATCGTCGATTATTTTATTGACCGGGTGTTTGGCGATCTTATGATTGGCTTTTTCTTTCGTAACGCCGACCGGGCACGCATCAAAGAAATGGAATATCAATTGGCGGCGGAATTTCTCGGTGCCGATGTCAAATATACCGGTAAGCCGCTCGGCAAGGCCCATGCCAATCATCCCATCATGGGCGGCCATTTCGCGCGGCGCCGGCAAATTTTCAAAGAGGCCCTCGAACATTTCCAAGTCGCCGAAGAAATAAAGCTGGCGTTGCTCAACCATACCGATGCCTTGAGACACCTCATAACACCTGAGAGCGGGTCGGGTTGCGATCCTATCGCCGCGCGTCGGCGGGTGTTAAATCAGTAAACCCTGCGAAAATCTGTGATTATTTGTGTAGTGCTAATTGTCCCTGGCAAAACCATGTGCTACTAATAGTGGCAGGCCGATGGTAGTCATCTAGGATTTGTGTGAAGTTAGCCGACCTCTATGCCCGGCCAGGGTTGACGCTTTCGGTCGAGTTCTTTCCTCCAAAGACAGAAAAAGGCGAGGAAAACCTTTTTAACGAGATCGAAATCATTAAGAGGGTTAAGCCGAGCTTTTATTCTGTTACGTACGGGGCGGGCGGAAGCACGCGCGAAAAAACCGTTGACCTGGTTGACACAATCCATAGCGGCTGCGGTCTCGAGGTGATGTGCCATCTCACCGTGATCGGCCAATCGAAAGATGAAGCGCGCGCGGTTCTCAAAAGACTTAAAGAGAAGGGCATCGAAAATTTGCTCGCGCTCGGCGGCGATCCACCCCAGGGCATGACCGATTGGCAGCCCCACCCTGACGGTTTTCATCATGCCATTGAACTGGTGCGCGAGGCGATCACGCTCGGCGGCTTTTCCGTCGCCGTGGCGGGATTTCCCGAAGTCCATCCGAGAGCCGTGAGCCGCGACTCCGATCTAAAATTTCTCAAGGAAAAAGTCGATGCCGGCGCGGCGGCGATCCTCACCCAGCTGTTTTTCGCCAACGATGATTTTTTTCGCTTTGCCGACGATCTGAGGAAGCTCGGCGTGACCGTACCGATCATTCCCGGGATACTGCCGATTCTTTCCGCTTCACAGGTACGCCGCTTTACCTCGCTTTGCGGCTCCAAGATTCCCAGCGCTTTGGAGCAACAGTTGGTCAAAGTTGAATCCGACGACGATGCCGCGGTTGAGCTGGGGATTGAATACGCTACGCGGCAATGCGAGGGGTTGATCCAGTACGGCGTGCGCGGGTTGCATTTCTATTCGCTCAACAAAGCCTACTCGCTGGTAGCGATCTGTAAGAATCTCGCGCTTTAGCGTTTTTCATTTGTTCCGTGCCATCAGCAAAAAAGTTTGCCCCGATCATACGGGCGCGGATGTGGGACCCTCATGGCCGATAGTGAAAATATTCTAGTCGACGATAGTAGCGAACAAGTCGAAGTGCGGCGGGCAAAGCTCGCTAAACTGCGAGATGCTGGGGAAAACCCGTATCCCAACGATTTTAAGCCGTCTCATTCAATCGTCGACGCGATGGCCCTCGCCGACGACGTAAGCGACGAAGCATTGCACCAAACGCCCCGCCGGGTTGGCGTTGCCGGGCGGATCATGGCGATCCGCCGTATGGGCAAGGCGTCGTTTTTTCACATTCAAGATCGGCGCGGCAAATTGCAGATTTACGCGCGCAAGGATCGCTTGGGCGACGACAGCTACGCGTTGTTTCAGACCTTGGATATCGGCGATATCGTTGGTATCCGCGGCCATCTCTTTCGGACCAAGACCAAGGAGTTAACCGTCGAAGCCCAGGAACTTCGCTTGCTGACCAAGTGTCTGAGGCCGTTGCCAGAAAAATGGCATGGACTCGCCGACGTGGAAGCACGCTATCGGCAACGCTACCTCGACTTGATGGTCAATCCCGAAGTGCGTGAAGTGTTCGAGAAGCGCTCGCGCATCGTTCGGTTGTTGCGCCGGTTTTTCGAAGAGCGCGACTTTCTCGAAGTCGAGACGCCGATGATGCAGCCGATTCCCGGCGGCGCGGCGGCCAAGCCTTTCATCACGCATCACAATACCCTCGACATGGAACTCTACTTGAGGGTTGCCCCCGAGTTATTTCTCAAGCGCTTGTTAGTCGGTGGCTTCGAGCGTGTCTTCGAGCTCAACCGCAGCTTTCGTAACGAAGGGATTTCGGTGCGGCATAATCCGGAATTCACCATGGTCGAGTTCTATCAGGCTTATGCGACCTTCGATGATTTAATCCGGCTCACCGAGGAATTGTTCGTCACGTTGGCACAAGAAGTTGCCGGTTCGTTGCAGCTCACTTACGGCGAGCATGCGATCGATTTGACGCTGCCGTGGCGCCGCTTGACGATTCGCGAAGCGGTTATGGTACATGGCGGCGCGACCGACGCGGATGTCGATTCGGTTGTTGGACTACAAGGGTTTGCCAAGAAGCACCATTTGAAGGTGGCCCTGAACGCGCCGTACGGCAATCTTTTGGTGGAGGTTTTCGAAGAAGTCGCCGAAGCAAAACTGATCCAGCCGACTTTCATGACCGGTTATCCGCTCGAGGTTTCGCCGCTCGCGCGCAAGAACGACAAGAATCACGCTCTGGTGGATCGCTTCGAGCTCTACATCGGCGGCCGTGAGCTGGCCAATGCGTTTTCCGAGCTCAACGATCCTGCCGATCAACGCCAGCGTTTCTTAGAGCAGATGGATGCTCGCGCCGCCGGCGACGAGGAGGCCAATCCAATCGACGACGATTACGTGCGCGCCCTCGAATATGGCATGCCGCCGGCGGCCGGCGAGGGTATCGGTATCGACCGGCTGGTGATGTTGCTGACCAATTCGCCGTCGATTCGTGACGTGATTCTTTTTCCGCTGCTACGCCCGCATCGCTAGGCTTTTTCTCCCGGCATGAATTACGAACTGTTTATTGGCCTTAGATATCTGCGCGCGCGGCGGCGCGAGACCTTTATTTCGCTGATCACTGTGATTTCAATATTAGGCGTCATGCTTGCCGTCATGACCTTGAACGTTGTCATGTCGGTGATGAGCGGCTTTGAAGAAACGCTACGTGATCGGCTGCTCGGCATCAACGCTCATATTGCGTTGGTGCGCTCGGGCGAGCCGTTACGCGAACATGAAAGACTGCTCGCTGAGATGAGCCAGGAGCCGGGCGTGATGGCGGCGTCGCCGACGATTTATGGGCAGGTGATGATCACCTCCGGGTCGCGCGTATCTGGCGTTGTCGTGCGCGGCGTCGATCCGGACCGAGTGAATAACGTCGTTAATATTCAAAGTTATTTGCGCGAGGGTACTCTCGCCGCACTGAAAGTGCAGCATCCGCTCCAAGTCGAAGATCGCACGGTGAATTTGCCAGGTATTATTTTGGGCGAGCGCTTGGCCAACCAGCTCGGCGTGTTTTCCGGCAGCCCTGTGCAAGTGGTTTCGCCACTGGCAAGCCCGACGGCGATCGGCATGATTCCCAAAGTGCGCCGCTTCATCGTGGCCGGGATACTTAAGACCGGCATGAGCGAGATCGACCAGACGCTGGTGCTTATGGGGCTTAGCGAAGCGCAACAGTTTTTTGAACTGCCTGGTGCGGTCACCAACATCGAGATGCGCGTCAAAGACGTTAACCAGGCGCGACAGATTGCCGATCGGATCCAACGCCGGCTCGGATTTCCTTATTTCGCCGAGGATTGGACGCGGCTATGGCCCAATCTATTCTCCGCGCTGCAATTGGAAAAGACCGTTTACTTCTTGGTGTTGTTACTGATGGTGTTGATCGGCGCCTTTAATATTGTTTCCACCTTGGTAATGGTCGTGATGGAGAAGAAAAAAGATATCGCGATCCTGCGCTCCATGGGCGCGACGCAGCAGAGCATTCGAAAAATTTTCTTGCTCAAGGGCTGTTTGATCGGCGTTATCGGCACCATCCTCGGGGTAATTCTAGGGCTGCTCGTGTGCGCGCTGATCTCGCAATATCAATTTAAACTGCCCGACGGCGTGTTTCTGATCTCCACGGTGCCGGTGCGCATCTATCTCAGCAATTTCGTTCTGGTCACGTTCGCGTCCTTGGTGGTTTGCCTGATCGCGAGCATTTATCCCGCGCGCCAGGCCGCCAAGCTCGATCCGGTGGAAATCATCCGTTATGAGTAGCCTCGTCTCGGTGCGCGATGTGCACAAGTCTTTCATCGAAGGCGCCAACGAGATTCACGTTCTGCGCGGCATTAACCTCGAATTGGCCGAGGGCGAACGGCTCGCGATCGTCGGCGAATCGGGGGTCGGCAAGAGCACGCTGCTGCATATACTTGGCACCCTAGATCGTCCGACGAAAGGTCAAATACTTTTCCAAGATCATGAATTGCCGCTCGATGACGAAGCGGCGTTGTGCCAGTTCCGAAACCGGCAGATCGGATTCATCTTTCAGTTTCATTACCTGTTGCCGGATTTTTCGGCGCTTGAAAATGTGATGTTTCCCGCGCTGATCCAGGGCGTAGCCGAAGCGGAGGCAAAAGCCGAAGCCGAGCGGTTGTTGGAACTCGTCGGCTTGAAAGATCGCGTGAGCCATCGTCCCGGCAAGCTTTCCGGCGGCGAACAGCAACGGGTCGCGGTGGCCCGGGCGGTGATTTTGCGGCCCAAGCTCGTGCTCGCCGACGAGCCGACCGGCTCATTAGATATGCGTATCGGTGCGGAAGTGCAAGAATTGCTCTTTCGCCTCAACGAGGAGCATCGGATCGCGCTAGTGGTGGCGACCCATAATCGGGAATTTGCTGAGCGGATCGGCCGGCGGGCCGAGCTTAAAGCTGGCGAGCTCTTCGGATAGCCGATAAAGGCTTTACAAGACTAAGGATTTTTGTTAAAAAATAAGTATCCTTGGCTCGTCTCAGAAGCATTTTCTTTTAAGCGCCGATGGAACCCTGCAAAATTATACGATCCATTCTTAATCTAGCGCTGTTTTCGCTGCTCTTTTTTGCCGGCATCGGCATACCTAGTAGCGCCCAGAGCCAAGACAAAACGCCGCTTAAGGAAGTCAAGATCAGCGGCAATCTTCGGGTCGAAGACGATGGCATTCGGCTTCACCTCAAGAGCCGGCCCGGCGATGTTTTCGATCCGGCCATCGTCGAACAGGACGTCAAAGCGATTTTTCGCATGGGTTTTTTCGATGACGTGCAAGCCGAACTTTCAGCGGATGGAGTGCTCACATACGCGGTCAAGGAAAAGCCCTATATTCGCGAGGTAAAGATTCAAGGCGCGGCGCAGGTCGGCAAAGACAAGATTGAAACCGCGCTGGGTGTTAGCCCACGAACAATTTTGGACCGGACTAAAATCTCTGAAGGCGTTGAGAAGGTAAGAAGGCTCTTCAATGACCAAGGTTACGTGAACGCCTCGGTGGATTACGCGGTCTCAATTGAAGCTAATAATCAAGCGGTCGTCACCCTCGATATCGTCGAAGGCAACCGGCTCTTGATCAAGCGGGTGTCTTTTGAAGGGAATAAGGCAATCCCCTCCGGCGAATTGAAAAGCTTAATTGGCACTAAAGAGGAGTGGATATTTTCATTTCTCACCAATCGCGGCGTGCTTGACCGCGACATGTTAACCAATGATGTGGCGATCCTCTCCAATCACTACAATGACAATGGTTACGTTGACCATAAAGTCGACGATCCTGTCCTTATCCGAGGCCGAGACGGCTTGGAAGTCATCTTTCGCATTAACGAGGGGCCGCAGTATCGGGTCGGCAAAGTCGAGATCGGCGGCGAATTGATCGATAACGGCCAGCAGATGTTGAAATCCGTCAAGCTCACCACCGGCCAAATATTTCGCGGTAGCCGCTTACGCGAGGATATCACGACGCTTTCAGACATGTATTCCAACAAGGGATTTGCCTTCGTTCAAGTGGATCCGGTGACGAAGATTAACCCAGCCGACAGGAATGTCGATGTGGCCCTGGTCATCACCAAGGGGCCGCCGGTTTACTTCAATCGCGTGCTCGTCTCCGGTAATACCAAGACCAGAGATAAAGTCGTGCGTCGGGAATTGATCGCCAACGAACAAGAGCTTTATTCAGGCAACAAAATTACCCAGAGCAAAAATGCGCTGCAAAGAACCGGTTACTTTGAAGATGCCCAGATTACAACGAAGAAAACCGATCAAGCCGACGCTCTCGATGTACTCGTAGAGGTGAAAGAAGGACCGACCGGAACCTTTCAAGTCGGCGGCGGTTATAGCAGCGGCGATGGTTTTATCTTCAATGCCAGTGTCTCGGAGAAAAACTTCGCTGGTCGGGGGCAGGGCGTCAGTGGCAATTTCAGTATTGGGTCGCGACGCCAGGATTATGTGTTGAGCGTCACCGATCCTTATTTCTTGGATTCCAAGACTGCGTTGGGCATCGACGCATTTAACACCACTCGGGAGTATACCGATTTCGAGGAGGATAAGATAGGTTTCGGCATCAATACCAGTTATCCACTTAAAGATTTTCGCATGCCTTTCTTCGGACCGAGCAAGCGCGAGGCTGAAAAGGGTTCGGACGTGCTGGCGAGCAACGATCAGGCGACGATTTGGGATTATATGCGCGGCGGCGTGTCCTACGATCTGACCCACGAAAACATCAAAGGCGTTTCAGCTACGGCACCGCCATCGATTCAATCGGAAAAAGGTAAGTCGCTAACCAGCGCCGTCACGCCGCGAATCAGCTATGATAGCCGCGATCATTTCTTCAACCCGACCGAAGGGACGAAGTCCGGTTTCTCGGTAAAGACGGCGGGTTTAGGCGGCGACGTACGATTTATTAAATCCGATGTCAGTGGACGTTGGTACTATCCATTGCTCAAGGATCCAAACTGGGGCGGCGCCTATGTGCTGTCCTTGGGAGGTTCCGTCGGTTATGGCTTGGGGTTGGCCGAAAGAAACAACGGCCAGAAAGATCTCCCTTTGTTTGAACGCTATTTTCTCGGCGGCATCAATTCGATTCGCGGCTTCGCGGAGCGCAGTATCGGGCCGCGCGAGCCGTCGGGTTGTTCGGGAAATAAAAAGCCGGAGAAGGTAGTCTGTACAGGGAGCGATGTCGTCGGCGGCGACAAGGCGATGGTGTTCAATAGCGAGATATTATTCCCCGTTTACGAACAATATGGCTTACGTGGCGTGGCATTTTTAGATACCGGAAGTTCGTTCAACTCGTTTAATTTTAGCGATTTGCGCCGCTCGGTGGGCGCTGGGGTTCGCTGGATGTCACCGTTCGGTCCGCTCCGTGTCGAGCTCGGTTTTCCGCTCGCCAAAAAGTCCGGCGACGAAACCTCGGTTCTCGGCTTTTCGATCGGCGCACAGCCGTAACCTTGCAATCTTTCACCACGTCATCAAACCAGTTGGAGGTCTTAGTGAAATATTGGCTGCTTGTAATAGCGCTAGCCTTGATCCCTTCGGTCGTGTCGGCCCAGGCGGTCAAGATTGGCTTTATCGATATCCAGAGAGTTATTGCCGAATCGGCGGCCGGTAAGAGGGCCAAAGATCGATTTCAGGCGCAGGTAAAAAAGGCCGAAGCCGATATCCAAAAGGAACGGATCGATCTTGAGCGGCTCAAGGCCGATATCGAAAAAAAGGGGCCGCTCTTGAAAGACGAGGAACGGCGCACCCTGGAAGGGGACTTTCAGAAGCGCTCAGTTACTCTACAAAGAACCATGGGCGATTATCAGCAAGACTTGCAGCAAAAGGAACGCGAGATGATGGGCGATATTCTGAAAGATCTCGAACAGATCGTCAGCGATCTCGGCAAAGCGGAAAAGTTCACTTTTATCTTCGAAAAATCGCAGATTCTTTACAGCGACGCGAGCACGGACATCACCCACCGAGTGGTCGAGACCTACAATAGCCGGGCAAAGAAATAAGTGGCGATTAGTAGGACGCTGAGCGAACTCGCCAATCATGTCGATGGCAAAGTTATCGGGGATGGAAGTGTCGTCATTCACAAGGTCAGTCCGATCGATCAGGCCGGGCCTGGCGAAATCAGTTTTCTTAGCAATCCCCGCTATCAACGCTTCCTGCCCCAATGTCGCGCCAGCGCCGTCATCGTCGCGCCCGGCGTGGTGCGCCAAAGCGAATCGAGCGCTACCCTCAATTTTCTCGAAACCGTAGATCCCTACATCGCCTTTGCGAAAATTCTTCAGCTGCTCTCGCCAGCGCCACAGTACAGTCGGGCGATTAGCGCCGCTGCCCACGTCGATATCAGCGCGGTTATCGCTGCGGGTGCGACGATCTTTCCGAACGTATTCATCGGCGCGCGGACGCGCATCGGCCAAGACGCGGTGCTTTTCCCCGGCGTGTTTATTGGCGATGATGTCGAGATTGGCGCTGCTTCGGTGCTTCATCCCAACGTGGTCGTGCGCCACGGCTGCCGAGTGGGCGAGCGGGTGATTTTACATGCCGGCGTGGTAATTGGCAGTGATGGTTTTGGTTACGCCGGCGCTGGCTCCGACAGAGTAAAAATTCCCCAGGTGGGAGTCGTCGTGGTCAACGACGATGTCGAGATCGGCGCGAACACGACGGTGGATCGCGCGACGCTCGGCCAAACCGTGATCGGTCGCGGCGCTAAGATCGATAACTTGGTGCAGATCGCCCACAACGTGGTGATCGGAGAGCATTCAGTCATTGCCTCGCAGGCGGGCATCGCCGGCAGCACGCGGCTCGGCAAGAACGTAACGCTCGCTGGCCAAGTGGGCGTGGTGAATCATATTCAGATCGGCGACGGGGCGACGATCGGCCCGCAGTCGGGCGTCGGCCAATCGGTGCCCGCCGGTGCGCTTCTGTCGAGCGGCCTGACCGCGGCGCCGCATCATGAATGGCTCAAAGTGATGGTATTGCTGCCCCAGCTGCCCAAGCTCTGGAGTGCGGTGCGAAGTTTGGAAAAACAGCTGGCGCGGATGATTGCGGCGGGCAAGAAAGCGTACAATGGAGATTGACGGCGATGATGGACGCAAAGGAAATCTTAAAATTTTTGCCGCACCGATATCCGTTCCTGCTGGTCGACCGTATCTTGGAGATCGACGGTGATAAGAAGATCGTCGGCATCAAAAATGTTTCCTTCAACGAAAATTTTTTTCAGGGCCACTTCCCCAATAAACCGGTGATGCCCGGCGTGCTGATTTGCGAAGCGATGGCCCAGGTCGGCGCGATCTTTGCCCATAACGCGCGCGGCGGCATGGAGGAAAACAAGGTCTTCGTGTTGACCGGCCTCGACAAGGTCAAATTCAAAAGACCGGTGGAGCCGGGCGACCAGTTACGCATTGAAATTACCTGCGTCAAACGGCGCGGCCCGTATTGGAAGTTACAGGGCATGGCGTCGGTGGATGGCAAGCTCGCCGCCCAGGCGGAAATTTCGGCGATGGAAATTGAGTTGGCCTAGGCGTGGGCTGCGTAATGACCAAGATTCATCCGAGCGCGCTTGTCGATCCTAGCGCCGAGCTCGATAAAGACGTCGAAATCGGCGCCTACTCAATCGTCGGCGCCGGCGTCAGGATCGGCAAAGGCAGCAAGATTCACAGCCACGTTGTCATCCAAGGCCGGACCCTTCTTGGCGAAGCTAACATGGTCTTTCCCTTCGCCACCGTCGGCTCGGTGCCGCAAGACTTAAAATACCAGGGCGAGCCGAGCGAGCTGATCATCGGCAACCGTAATACTATTCGAGAGTACGTCTCGCTCAATCCCGGCACCAGCGGCGGCGGCATGGTGACCCGGGTCGGCGATCAGAATTTACTCATGATGTATTGCCATATCGCGCACGACTGTATCGTCGGCAACCGCAACGTGATCGCCAACGGCGCCACTCTCGGCGGCCATGTGATCGTCGAAGATTTCGTCATCGTCGGTGGTCTGGTCGGCATTCATCAGTTTGTTCACATCGGCACCGGTGCGATCCTCGGCGCCGGCTCGATGGTTTCCAAGGACGTGCCGCCTTATTGCAACGCCACCGGCGACCGCGCCAAACTGCACGGACTCAACGTTGAAGGGCTCAAGCGGCGCGGCTTCGATCAATCGATCATCGACGCGATCCGCAAAGCCTATCGCATTTGCTTTCAATCCAAGCTCAAGACCGACGACGCACTGGAAAAAATTCGCCAAGAGTTGCCGGCGATCCCCGAAGTCGAAAAATTTGTTTCGTTCATCGCCGCGTCCGAGCGTGGAGTTTGCCGCTAACTTTGCCATCATCCAGCCGTCGAGTTGTTTTTAGCGCTGACCCATCGTGAAAAAACTGGGATTGATCGCTGGTAATGGCAAGTTCCCGCTCATTTTTGCCGCCGAGGCGAAGCGCGCGGGTTATGCCGTGATCGCGGTGGCGCATCGATCCGAGACCCCCGAAGAGATCGAAAAAATCGCTGATCAGGTTGAGTGGGTTTACGTCGGACAGCTGGGAAAAATCATTCGGGTGTTTCAGAGCGCCGCGGTCAGCGAAGCGGTAATGGCGGGAGGGATTCGCAAGCTAAGACTATTTGGCAATTTTCGCCCAGATCTCCGCGGCGCGCGCTTTTTGGCCAAGCTTAAAAGCCGCGAGGACGACGCCTTGTTACGCGGTATCGCCGATGAGTTAGCCGCCGACGGCATTAAAATTCTCGACTCGACGCTGTGCGTGCCGCAAATCATTTGCGCCCAAGGGGTGTTGACCAAGCGCGCGCCGTCAACGCGCGAGTGGGACGATATCCGGCTCGGGTTTAAGAGCGCCAAAGAGATCGGCCGATTGGGCATCGGTCAAACCGTCGTGGTGAAAAATCACATGGTCGTAGCGGTCGAGGCGATTGAAGGAACCGACGCGGCGATTGAGCGCGGCGGTGTGCTGGCGAGAAAAGGCTGCGTTGTCGTCAAAGTCAGCAAACCCGATCAGGATCTTCGTTTCGACGTGCCGGCGGTCGGCGTCGAAACCGTGGCACGGCTGCACGATTCCCGGGCGACGGTGTTGGCGCTGGAAGCCGGCAAAACCATCTTGTTGGAGAAAGAAGCTTTGCTCCGCCAGGCAGACGCTTACGGCATCGCCGTGGTTGGCGTCAGCGGCGAAGCGTAAATAGCCATGGGCGATAGCGCAATCAAGGTCGGTATCGTCGGCGTTGGTTATCTCGGCAAGTTCCACGCCGAAAAATATGCCGCTTCGGCGAAAGCAAAGTTGATAGCGGTGGTCGACACCGACGAAGCTCGGGCAAAGGAAATTGGCGCGGCGGTTGGCGTCGAGGCGATGACCGACTATCGCGCGCTGTTGGGCCGCGTGCAGTGCGTCAGTATTGCCGTGCCGACGCGCTTTCATTATCAAGTCGCGCGCGATTTTATCGACGCGGGCATTGACGTGCTGGTGGAGAAACCGTTGACCGCTGAGATCGGCGAGGCGCGCGAACTGGTTGAGGCGGCGCGGAAAACAGACGTCATCCTGCAAGTCGGTCACCTCGAACGGTTCAACCCGGCGATTCGCCGCCTCGAAGGAGTTGTCAAAGATCCAAAGTTTATCGAGTGCCATCGCTTGGCGCCGTTTATCGAGCGTGGCACCGACGTGAACGTCGTGCTCGATCTGATGATTCATGATATCGACGTGATCGCAAGCTTGGTGCGTTCGCCGGTAGTGCGGGTGGAAGCCGTCGGCGTCCCGGTGCTTACGGACAAGCCCGATATCGCCAACGCGCGCATCAATTTTGCCAACGGTTGCATCGCCAACGTGACCGCAAGCCGGGTTTCGCTCAAACGGGAGCGTAAAATACGCTTCTTTCAGCCCGACGCTTATATCTCCATCGATTACGATCAACGGCGGGTGCAGATCTATCGCAAACCGGCGCCCGGTGCGGGTTGGCTCGACATCCGCGCCGAGAATATTGAAATCAAAGATGGCGACGCTTTGGCTGACGAGATCGATTCCTTTCTCGACTGCGTCGCGGCGCGCACGCTTCCATTAGTCGGCGGCGCGGAGGCGCTACTGGCTCTGGAGATCGCGTCGATGATCAGTAAACAGTTTTGAGTCTCGCTGTGATTGCCACACCGTGGCACAATCGCCCAAACAAATTATGCTCGTGGTCGGGGAAGCGTCCGGTGACGCTCATGGCGCGCAACTGGTTGAGGCGCTGCATCAACGGGATGCGACATTGAAAGTGTTTGGCGTGGCCGGGGCGGAACTTGAACGCACCGATTTTGAATCGTTGTTCAGTGTGGCGCAGTTAACCGGCATGGGGTTCGCTGAGCTGGCGGGCAAATTAAGAACGTTATGGCGTGCTTACCATCTGCTCAAGCAAGCATTGATCACGCGGCGGCCGAACTTGTTGGTGTTGATCGATTTTCCCGATTTTAATTTGCGCTTGGCGCGGGTCGCCAAAGCGTTGGGCATCCCGGTTCTTTACTACATCAGCCCGCAGATTTGGGCCTGGCGCCAAGGGCGAGTGAAAAAAATCGCGCGCTCGGTCGATCATATGGCAGTGGTGTTTCCGTTCGAAGAGGCGTTTTACCGGGGCCATCAAGTGAAGACAACGTTCGTCGGTCACCCTCTGCTCGACAGCGTGAAAGTGACCGAAAGCCGTGAAAGCGTATTAATGAAGATCGGCCTCGACGCGAAAAAGATTACCGTCGCGCTATTACCGGGGAGCCGGCATGGAGAAGTGAGCCGCCATCTGGGCGTGATGCGCGACGCCGCGCTGCGTTTGCAGCGGGAAAAGAATATCCAATTTTTTTGTGTGCGGGCGAGCACCATCGCGATGAGCGATCTCCAGGCGCTGTTGGCAGCACCCAACGGTGCCATCCCTGTGGTCGATGAAAATCGCTACAACGCGCTCAACGCAGCCGATCTCGTTTGGACGGCGTCGGGCACGGCGACGCTGGAAGTTGGGCTCCTCGGCAAACCGATGATTATCGTTTACCGCATGGCGTGGCTCACCTGGGTACTGGCGAAGCTCTTGGTGCGGGTCGAACACTTCGGCATGGTTAACCTCATCGCCGAGGAGAGAGTGGTGCCGGAACTGTTCCAGACCGATGTGAACGTGGATCAGTTGGTTCGAGAAAGCCGGCGTTTGCTGGACGACGACAAGCTGCGTGACGGCGTCGCCGAAAAATTAATCAGGCTGCGCGAACGGCTCGGCGCTCCCGGCGCAGCCGGCCGAGTCGCTGATCTGGCTGTTACGATGATGCGGTGAATAAGATCGTGAGCGAATCCAAGTGAAGACCTATCTCCGGCTGTTAAAGTATTTGAAACCATACATCTGGCCCTATTTTTCTTTGGGCCTGCTCTGCATGATCGGCTTTGGCGCGACCGACGGGGTGTTGCCTTATCTCATCCAGCGCATCATGGATGACGTTTTTGTCGCGAAGGATCAGAACACGCTTGTCTATATTCCATTTATCGTGGTCGGCATCTTTGCCTTTCGCGGTCTCATGAATTTCGGCTCGAGCTATCTTAACGATTATGTCGGTCTGAGGATTATTAATGACGTGAGAAACGCCCTCAACCGGCACTTGCAATCTCTCTCGGTGTCCTTTTTTCAGCGCAATCCCACCGGCACGCTGATCACCCGGGTGAATAGCGACGTCTTGTTGCTGCGCTACGCCATCACCGACGCCTTGGCGTCGGTGATGAAAGACGTGACCTCGCTCATGGTGCTCACGGTCGTCGCCTTCGCCCAAGACTGGGTGCTGGCATGCATCGCGTTCTTTGTCTTTCCCGCGTCCGTGCTGCCGGTAATGCGGCTCAGCCGTAAGATCAAAAAGTTCACCCGGCGCGGCCAGGTCAGCACTGGCATGCTCACGTCGCTACTGCAGGAAAGCATCCAGGGCAATCGCATCGTCAAGGCCTTCGGCATGGAGCGCTATGAGGACCAACGCTTCATGGCGGAAAACTGGCAACTGTTCAAACAGTCGCTACGGGCGACCCGGACCAAAGCGATCGTCGCGCCGGCGATGGAACTCCTGGCCTCCTTCGGCATCGGCGGCGTCGTTTGGTACGGCGGCTGGAGTGTCATCAATGGCGGGCGCACCCAAGGTGAGTTCATGGCCTTCATGGCTGCCATGTTTCTGATGTACGCGCCTTTCAAGGGGTTGACACGAGCCTACTCGTCGATCCATCAAGGGTTGGCTGGCGCCGAAAGGGTGTTTGAGACTCTCGACGATATTGCGGAGATTCATGACCGTCCCAATGCTCGCGCTGCGGCACCGTTTTCGAAAAGCACCGAATTTCGCGACGTGAGCTTCGCCTACGCTGAGACGCCGGTCTTAAAAAATATAAATTTGACCGTGGAAGCTGGCCAAATGGTTGCCATTGTCGGCATGAGCGGGGTGGGCAAGAGCACGCTGGTCGATTTGATCCCGCGCTTCTACGATGTCAACGAAGGGGCGATTTTGCTCGATGGCGTCGATATTCGCGATATCACCGTGGATTCTCTGCGCGCGCAGATCGGTATCGTGACGCAGCACACGTTTTTATTCAACGACACGGTGCGCAACAACATCGCCTACGGCGATCCCGATCGGGATATGAGCTCAATTATCGCGGCGGCCAAGGCGGCCCACGCCCATGAATTTATTCAAGCGCTGCCCCATGGCTACGATTCCGTGATTGGCGAGATGGGCATGCAGCTTTCCGGCGGCCAGCGCCAACGTTTGGCGATCGCCCGGGCGCTGCTCAAGAACGCGCCGATCTTGATTCTTGACGAAGCGACATCGGCGTTGGATGTCGAGTCAGAGCGGCTGGTGCAGCAGGCGTTGGAAAACCTGATCAGCCAAAGAACGACGATTGTCATCGCCCATCGGCTGTCGACCATTCGCAAGTCAGATCGCATCCTCGTCATGGTCGATGGTACGATTGTCGAAGAGGGCAATCACGACGAGCTCTTGGCGCGCAAGAACGAGTACAGCCGCCTTTACTCGATGCAGTTATTGGAACAACGCGAAAACTCCCAGGCGGAGCTCGTCCACTAGCTTGAATTCGCGTGTGGGGTACAAGTTTTACAACGTTCTTATCAGCACGGTCTTGGTGATGGGCTTGCCGTTCTTGCCGTTGATCGCTTGTCTGGGTTCGCGCTACCGTGATGGTCTCTTACAGCGTTTGGGACTCTACCCAAGTGATCGCGGCGGGTTATCGGCCAACGACAGACCGGTGTGGATTCATGCGGCTTCGGTGGGTGAAGTGCGTTCGGCTGAGCCGTTAATCGGTGTATTGAAGGCGCACGCGCCGAAAAAAAAAATCCTCCTGTCCACTTTTACCGCCACGGGGAATCGCATCGCCAAGCAAATGGCTGACGTCGATACGGTAATTTTCTTGCCCCTCGATTTTTTCTGGATCGTGCGGCGCGCGCTTCGTCGCTTCAATCCGGCGCTGTTGGTGATCATTGAGACCGAAATTTGGCCCAATTTGCTGCGCCAGGCCCATCGGCGCGGCACACCGGTTTTGCTGCTCAGCGGCCGGTTGTCGGCCAAGGCGCTAACCCAGTATACGCTCTGCCAGAAGTTTTTTCGTGGCGTGCTCGGCTGCTTCACCGCGATGGGCATGCAGTCTTCGGAGGACGCCGCCCGAATCGTCTCTCTCGGCGCCGACGCCCGTAAGGTTTCCGTGGTGGGCAATTTGAAGTTGGCCGCGCCGAGCCGCAACGACAACCGTGACGGTATCGCCTCGGTAGCGCGAGGCGAAAAATTGTGGCTGGTTGCCGGCAGTTGCCATGACGGCGAAGAAGCGATCTTACTCGAAGCCTTGCGCTTGGCCCGCCCGCAGTTTCCCAACCTGTCACTGATTGTAGCGCCGCGTCACCCCGAACGATTCGCCGAGGTTGCGCGGCTTTTGCGTGGCAGCGGCTTTACGGTTCAACTGAGAAGCGCAACAGACAAAGCGGAATGGTTTAGTAAGGATATCTTGCTGCTCGATACCGTCGGTGAGCTGGCTGATTTTTACGCTCTGGCGGATATCGCTTTCGTCGGCGGCAGTCTAGTGCCCGTCGGCGGCCACAACGTTCTCGAACCGGCGCGCTTCGGTAAGGCGATACTTTTTGGTCCGCATATGGGCAATTTCGCCGAGATTGCTGGCGCGCTGAAACGAGCCGGCGCTGCCATCGAGGTGCGCGGCGTTGAGGACTTGGCCAGAGCGGTGACAGGTTTATTGGCGGATGGCGAGAAACGCCGAACCATGGGGCGGGCGGCCGCCGAGTTCGCCGGCGCCGATCAGCAAGCGTTGACGCTCAACTGGCGTTTGGCGGAGCGTTATTTATGATCGCCCGAGGCTTGGTGAGTAAGCGTCGGTCGATTCTCATTCCTGCCGATTGACGTCCATGGAATTATCGATTCGCGATGTCTGGGAACGCAGGGATGTCGGTGGCAAATTATTATGGTGCGCGCTGTTACCGGCCGCGGCGATCTATCGTAGCGCCGTTCAATTGCGTAATTTCCTGTTCGCGCGCGGTTGGCTAAGATCGGTGCGATTGCCCCGGCCGGTGATCAGCGTCGGTAACCTGACGGTGGGCGGCACGGGAAAAACCCCGACCTGTTTATGGTTGGCGCAAGAACTGACTCGCCGCGGTTTTAAGGTCGGTATCCTTAGCCGCGGCTATAAGAGAAAAGCAACCGCTCCGGTCATACTACGGCCAAACGGCGCGGTGACATCGAATCTCGACCAGACCAACGAGGTGCAAAGCGCCGGTGACGAGCCGTTGATGATGGCGCGACTGTACGGGCAAACCGTCGGTGTCAGCCGGGATCGGGCCCAGGCCGCGGCGTCATTGTTGCGTGAACAGGATATCGACGTTTTTATTTTGGACGATGGCTTTCAGCATCGGCGGGTTAAACGCGATATCGATCTGCTGCTCCTGGGCCAGGATAGCGCGGGTTGGTTGCTTCCAGCCGGACCGTTTCGCGAACCGAAGCGGAATTTGGCGCGAGCCGATTTTTGGCTGACCACCGGCGGCAACACCGCCTGGCGTTCGTTCATCCCTGCCGATCATACCGTGTCTTCCTTTACGGCTTCGCTCAGTCCGATTTCTTTGGTCGGCGTTAGCAGCCAAGGCTTTCGCGAATTTCCTTTGACCTCGCTTTTCCATAGTAAAATTTTAACCGTCACCGGGATTGCCGATCCGCGCGGTCTCTATCGGCAAATCCATGAGTGGGAGGGTGAAATCGTCGACACCCTGGAATTCCCCGATCATCATTCGTACACCGCGCGGGACTGGCAAGAGATTAGCCGGATGGCGCGTCTAGTCGATTTGGTCATCACCACCGAGAAAGATATTCTCAAGCTCTGTCGTTTTCCTTTTGCAAAAGATAAACTTCTGGCGTTGCGTGTCGCCATGACGGTGCAGAATGGCGACGCGTTAGTCGGCGCGATCGTCGAAAAGCTCGAACATGCGCGAGGATCCACTAGATGACGGTGGCGGCGCCCGGCGCGGCGGTGTTTCTCGACCGCGATGGCGTCTTAATTCGCGATGTTAACCATCTCTGTCGTGTCGAGCAGATCGAAGTTCTGGCGGGCGTCGCTGAGGCGTTGCGCCTTTTCCGCGATGCGGGTTTTAAACTAGTCGTGGTAACCAACCAGTCGGTGGTGGCGCGCGGAGCATTAAGTGAAGCGGGATTGAGCGCGATTCACATGGCGCTAAATGAAAAACTCGCCGCAGAGGACGCATCTTACGACGCGATCTATTATTGCCCACATCATCCGACTGAAGGTGTCGGGGCTTACAAAACCGCCTGCACTTGCCGCAAACCAAATCCGGGAATGATCGAGCGGGCGGCGCGAGAGCTGGGGCTTAATCCGGCATGTTCGTACGTCGTCGGCGACCACACGAGCGATATGGAGCTCGCCGCGGCGGTGGGTGCGCAGGGAGTTCTGATTCGCGAAGGCATTTCAATCGATCGAGATAACGGTGGAGACGCTGTGCCGGCGTTTGGTGACCTGTTGCAGGCAGCCCGTTGGATTGTGACGCAGCCCGGACAAACGGATTAGGAGCAAGATAATCATGAAGTCGCTGATCACGGGGGTCGCGGGTTTTATCGGTTCGCATCTGGCCGAGAAACTACTCGCGGCCGGCCACGAAGTCGTGGGCGTCGATAGCTATCTCGACAACTACCCGCGCCGTTTCAAAGAACAAAATCTCGCCGGCTTTATCGATCATCCAAATTTTACTTTCATCGAAAGCAATCTGCTGCAACTCGACTTGCCCGCTCAGCTGCGCGGTCTTGCCTATGTTTTTCACCTCGCCGGCCAACCTGGCGTGCGTTCGAGCTGGGGTAAAGAGTTTAGCCGTTATACGGAAAACAACATCGCGGCAACCCAGCTTCTGCTCGAAGCGGCGAAGGGGGTGAAACTCAACAAATTCGTCTACGCGTCTACCTCTTCGGTGTACGGCGACACGGACGATCTGCCGATGCGCGAAGACGGCGGCACCCGCCCGGTGTCACCCTACGGCGCGACTAAGCTCGCCGCCGAACATCTCTGTCATCTCTACAGTAAGGCTTTCGGCGTGCCGACGGTGGCGCTGCGATTCTTTACCGTCTATGGGCCGCGGCAACGGCCTGACATGTTTTTTCATATTCTCATGGGCGCGCTTCTCCGCGGCGACGAAGTGCCGCTTTACGACGACGGGAAGCAAACCCGCGATTTCACCTACTGTGCCGATATTGTCGACGGTATCGTTGGCGCCGCGCTTTATCCGGGTCAGGGGGAAACTTTCAATCTCGGCGGCGGCTCGGAAATTTCGCTGCTAGATGCGATTGGATTAGTTGAAAAAGTTTCCGCTCGTAAGGCGAAGCTCAAGCGTTTCGAGCGCCAGCTTGGCGACGTGCGCCACACCAGCGCGCGGCTTGACCGGGCGAGGAGCCAATTGGGATACGCACCAAAAGTTGATTTGGAGCAGGGTTTGGCTGCGCAGTGGCAGTGGATAGGTTCGCTCAAAGCTTAAATCGTTCTCACACAGTCGTATCGGTATTGGAGATAGAAAATCGACCGGGCACAATTTCGAGGTGAAACATGACGGATTATAGCGAAGAAGACGTCGGTAATATCATTTCTCTCGAGCATGTAAACGTGCAGATTTCCGACCAGGCGTTGGCGACGCTGTTTTATGTCGTCGGCATGGGCGGCACCCGCGATCCCTATTTAAACGTCGGTCTAAATAACATGTGGATCAACGTTGGCGAGCAGCAGTTTCACTTGCCGACGCGCCAGCCACAAGTGATTGACGGCTACATCGGCCTAGTGGCGCCGGATTTAAATGCGCTGGAGAAACGCTTGGCGGCGGTGGCGGACGGATTGAAGGACACGAAGTTTTCCTGCGAGCAAAATGGCGATCACCTACTCGTCACCTGTCCGTGGGGCAATCGCTATCGCTGCCACGCCAGTCAAACCGCTTTTGGTGACATGACACTTGGAATGCCTTACGTCGAGTTTTTGGTCCCAACGGGTGCGATGGCGGGGATCCTTAGATTTTATCAGACTGTTTTTGCCGCGCCGGTGGTGCTGGAAAAGGATTCCCAAGGAAGCTTCGGCGCCGTGAAGATTGGCCGGCACCAGTCGTTAATTTTCCGCGAAACGGAAAAAGCTTTGAGACCGTACGATGGCCACCATATTGCCGTTTACGTCGCCAGTTTTTCCAAACCTTACGGTTTCCTGCAGCGCCGCGGATTGATTTCCGAGGACGTGCGCAATCATCAGTTCCGCTTCAAAGATATCGTCGATCCGCAGGATGGTAGCAAGAAATTCACTTTGGAACATGAAGTGCGGAGCTTGCGCCATCCGATGTATCATCGCCCGTTCGTCAATCGCGACGCGGCTCAAAGCCAGCGCGATTACCGCCGTGGCTGGGATGGGCTCATACCCTTCCAGCATTAATGTTTGACTTTGTGATGCGATACTTCGCTTGAGGAGGCTATCCATGTCAATTAGCAAAGATCTCTTGGATATCTTGGCTTGTCCAAAATGTAAGGGAGATATTCATCTTAACCAAACCAACGACGGGCTGATTTGCGACACCTGCCGGCTGCTGTACCCGATCAAAGATGACATTCCCGTCATGTTGATCGACGAGGCGACACACTTCTAATTCTGATGGTTGCGGCAAACTGGAAAAACCTGTTAATTTTGCAGACCAGTTTTCTCGGCGACACGGTATTGACTTTGCCGCTCATCGCGGAAGTGCGCCGGCGTTTTCCGGTTGGCCGATTGACCCTGCTCTGCCAGCCGATGAGCCGGGAGCTTTTGCAAGATCATCCGGTGATCGATGAAATAATTATCGATGATAAAAAGAGGGGTGATCGCGGCTGGCAGGGACTCCGCGCGCAAGCGGCGGTGCTTTCGGCCAAGAAGTTTACTGTGGCGCTGACCCCACACAAGTCTTGGCGCAGCGCCTTGATGCTCTATCTAGCCGGTATTCCCACCCGGGTCGGTTTTCGCCAAAGCCGCGGCTGGTTTCTGTTTCACCAGCGAGTTCTGCGCGACGGCGCGCGCCACGATGTCGAACGCAATCTTTCGATTCTCGAAGCCTTCGGTGTCCGTCCTGAACAGTGCGAGCGTGAAATTGTTTTGCCGGTGAGCCCAAAGGTCCAAGCTCAAGTGGACGAGAAATTTCGCGCTTTGGGTGTCCTTGGGAGTAAGCCGGTCTTTGGCATCAATCCGGGTTCCGTTTGGCCGACCAAGCGCTGGTCCGCCGATGGTTTTGCTCGGCTAATTCTCATGCTGCGGCAAAAATTCGATTGCCAGGTTGTGCTTTTCGGCGGCGCTGAAGATGGCGCGGTCGCCAATGAAATAGTCGAGGGTTGCGATAGCGCAGCGACGAGCCTAGTCGGTCATATGAGCTTGCGTGAGTTGCCCGCGGCCATTGGCCGATGCCGAGTCTTTATTAGCAACGATAGCGGACCGATGCATATCGCGGTGGCGCGGCGGGTGCCGACTGTGGCGGTGTTTTGCGCCACGACGCCGGCTCTGGGATTTTATCCGTATAGCGAGCACGCCATCGTCGTCGAGAAACAGTTGTCTTGCCGGCCTTGTACGCCGCACGGCGGCCGGCGTTGCCCGTTGGCAAGCGAAGATTGCATCCGCCTGATCGAACCCGAAATGGTTCTACAGGCCGTTGAAAAATTGTTTCACCGCGCGCCGCCTAGCATGGACGCGCCGGTGACCGGCTTTGTGCCGGAGTTCGTCACGGTCTAGCGATTCAACCGGGGTGCTCGAACCAGCATGGTTCTGATCACGCAATGATGATTTCCGAGGATATGAGGTGGGGCGTGTTGCCGTCGAATTTTAAGAAAATTTCCGACGGCAATGGCAATCGCATGGCGGTGCGCAACGATTGTCCTCGCGAGATTGATTTTTCTCGATGTCGCAATGAACCGGATCGGCGTGCTGAGTCCCGTTACCATGGCCGCAGCGCGCTCAGCGCCATTCGATTATCCGACGGTGCGACCGCGTTGGTTCGGCAATATCATCATGGCGGCTTGCTGCGTGGGGTCACCGGGCCGTGGTTTTTTACCTGGCCGCCCCGGCCGTTTCGCGAGCTGAGTATCACCGAAGAGTTGCGCCGCCGGGGAGTGCGCACGGTGGAGGTTTATGCCGCGGGCGTGAGCCGCGGCGTCGGGCCGTTTTACCGTGGCTGGCTGGTGAGCAAGGAGCTTAGCGGCGCAGCCGATTTATGGGCGGCGTTCCAAAGCGGCTTTATCGAGCGCGCCGGTCTCCAAGCGAGTTTGCAGGCGGTCGCGGTGAGCGTTCGCGCCATGCACCGGGAAGGCATTTACCATAGCGATCTCAATTTAAAAAATATTCTCGTGCGCATGGAAGGCAAGGAAGTCGTCTCCTACATCATCGATTTCGACAAGGCCAAGCTGGTTTTGGGCAAACTGCCTAGCGAATTGGCCAAGAAAAATCTTCGCCGCTTGTTGCGTTCCCTTCGCAAGCTCGATGCTGAGCGCAAATATTTCTCAGCCGCGGCTTGGCAGCAGTTTCTTGATTTTTATTACGGAGGCGCGGACGCCAAAGTTTGAAGCGAAGAGAATTTTGCTTGTGCTGCACGGCTCCATCGGCGATGTGACTCGCGCGTTGCCTCTGGCCAGCCTCTTGCGTAAGGGGTTTCCCGAGGCATTTCTCGCCTGGTCGGTGGAGCCGGCATCTTATCCGCTGTTGCAAGGCAACCCAGCCATCGATCGGATTCTACTTTTCGATCGGCATGCGTGGTGGAGAACCTTGCCGCGATTTTTAGCCGACGTGCGCGGACACCATTTCGATCTCGTGCTCGATTTGCAGCGTCACTTAAAGAGCGGCGTCGTTAGCTGGTCGAGCGGCGCGGCGCGGCGCCTGGGCTTTCACCGCGGCGACAGTAAAGAAGGCAACTGGTTGTTCAATAATCTTTCGATTGACCGGTGCGGTGACGGCATTCCCAAGATCCAGCACTTTCTTAAATTCGCCGAGTATCTCGGCGTTCCAAGCGCGCCCATCGAGTGGTCGTTCTCGCTTAACGCAGAGGAAGAGCGCGCCGTGGACCTTCACCTGGGTGCGGTCCAGCCTGCTTTCGCCGTGCTTTTCGTCGGCGCGCGTTGGCAAAGTAAGCTGTGGTTCCCTGAGCAAATTGCCGCATGCGTGGATCTACTGGGCACGGAATATTCACTGGATGTTGTCCTACTCGGCAGCAAGGAGGATCAGAATTTGGCCCAAGCGGCCACTGTTCTCACGAGGAGCCAAGTTTCTAATTTGGCTGGAAAGACTTCACTTCGCGAAGCGATCGGTATCATTCAGCGAGCGAAAGTAGCGGTCGGCCCCGATACCGGCTTGATGCATATCGCCGCCGCCGTGGGCACGCCGGTGATCTCCTTGTGGGGCGCCACCGATCCTGAACGGACTGGGCCCTACGGCTTCGGCGATCTCGTGATTCGCGGTCAAGCTCCATGTGTGCCTTGTTATAAGCGTCACTGCACCATTGGCCGGATCTGCATGAAGTCGATCGATAAAGATCAAATGAGCGCGGCGATCGCAACGGCGCTACGCCATGAAACTCAGCCAAGAGTCAGCGATGGCCGCGTTGGCTGACTACCGAAGTTATTCCGCCGACGGTTGGCGCCTGCGCGCGCTTCCTGATCGGTGGAATAGCGCACTGCAGAACCAAGTCTTGA
>JAERMN010000029.1 GCA_016844625.1 Deltaproteobacteria bacterium | reverse complement strand
ACTGGCCGAAGGAAAAGCGGTGCGCTTGAGTGACCCATTCAATCCAATCATGGATGCCTTTCATACCGCTCTCAATCTCGCTCAAACCGCGTTGGCGATCGCCGCTGCGGGCCAGGGTCAAACCCAGGTACAAGCGCGCGGTATCGTCGTCCTTCTTGACGCTCAGGGCCTTTTCTAATGACTGCCGCGCCTGCGGCAATCTTCCGGTGGCATATTCGCTGCGGCCGACGTAGCCCCAGATGCCATGTTGGAGCGCCGTGCCATAGACGTAATTCGGATCCTGCTGGGCGGCGCTTTGAAAATAGGCCAGTGCAGTCTCAGGATTGCCGGCAAGCAATGCTTGCCGCCCGGTCTGAACCTCGCTGCCAATCCGGGCACTCGCGCAGGCGGAAAGGCCGATAAGAAGTGAGAAGAGAATTAGATTTGTTTTGATCTTCATGAATCCCTCCTATTTCTGTTGATGAGCATAGTTCTCCGTAATGGGAATTTCAACCTGGCGCGCGCCGACGAATTCAACGCAGAGTTAGCTGTCTAATCCGAGGATCGTGAGCCAGATTCTGATAGCGATGAGAGCGACCAGCGTGGCATAGATTCGCCGCAGCGCGCCGCCGGAAAGGTGTCTGTGCGCTCGCTCTCCCGCCAATGCGCCGATCATGGCGCCGGTGACCACCAGTATCGCCGCTAAGAATGGAATCTGGCCGGTTACCAGTTTACCGAGAAATCCGCTCGCCGTGCTCATGATTGCGACGACAAGGTTGCTGCCAATGGCAATTCGCGTCGGCACCCGCAGGAGAAAGATTAAAATGGGCACAAAGATGAAGTTGCCGGCGCCCAAAAAACCGATGACGATGCCGGTAAGGGACGAGTAAACTGCGAGCGGTAAGGTTGGCACCGCGCCAATGACCATGTCTTCATCTCCTGCAGGCACGGGCAGGAGCATGATAACTACGACCATAACGGTGACGACGCCAAACAGCACAAGCAGGAATCGTTCGGACGCCCATTGGGAAACGACGCTGCCGGCAAACGCGGTGACGGCAGAAATTGTCCCGGCAGTCACGGCCATGCGGGTTTGTACGCGGCCACTGCGGAAATGTGCGATGCCGCCCGTAAGGGTAGAAAAAAACACCTGACTTACAACAATGGCGGCGACTGTCTTGGCATCTATACGGTCAATGCCCAGTAGGGGGGGGACGTAATAGAGCAACGGAAACATCAACACGCCGCCGCCTAACCCCAAAAGACCGGCGGCAAAACCTCCGGCTGCGCCGAGGCCGACTAAAGTGGCGACGAGCGTCAAGCTCATCCCACGGTCCCGGCGCTGGAGTTCAAGATGGCATCGGCTAAAGTGGCGAGAAAGTAACCGATGCTGACATAGGCATTGTAGTCAAAGAAGGCGCGATTGATGCGCGACAAATCATGAGGCGCGACGATGCGGTGCTCCCAATAAAGGACGCCGGCAACCATGGTAAAACCGAGCCAGTAAATGACGCCCATGTGCGCGGTGAGTCCAACTAGCGCGAGAAAAACTACCGTGACGACGTGAAAGAAGCTGGAAAGGCGCAACGCGCCGGCGACGCCAAAGCGCACGGGAATTGAATAAAGCCCTTGCTTCTGATCAAAATCGCGATCTTGCAGTGAATAGATCACATCGAATCCAGCAAGCCAAAAGAGCACGGCGAGACCGAGCGACAGCGGTGTTGCCATTTCATTGACCGTTACCGCCGAGCCAGCGACCGCAAGCCATGCGCCGATGGGCGCGATGGAAAGCGCCAGGCCGAGAAACAAATGCGCAGCCCAGGTAAAACGTTTGGTTACCGAATAGAAAAAGACGATGGCCAGGGCGACCGGCGAGAGCAAAAAACAGATCCAGCTCAACTGCAACGCGGCGTAAACGAAAAGTAGGGAGGCTGTGACGGTTAGTACAATCGCTTCCCAAACTTTGACCGTTCCTCGCTGCAGTTCCCAACCTTGAGTGCGCGGATTGAGCGCGTCGAACTTTTTGTCGGCCAGCCGGTTAAACGCCATCGCCGCGCTGCGCGCGCCGACCATGGCAACCAAGATCCACAGCAAACCGCGCCAGGTCACGGGATGCCGCGGCCACGCCAGCGCCAACGACGCCATGGCGAAGGGCATGGCGAAGATCGTGTGGGAGAAACGGATGAGGCTGGCGTAGTTGGCGATTTTGGATTTTAGTCCGCGGGGCTTCTTTTGGACCTTGGATTCGGGGAGAGAGTCAGCTTTCATATTCCAAGATTTTTCCAAATGGAGTCAATATAGTTTTTGGTTTTCTCGTCCATGACGATGGCGCCGGGCCATTCGCGCTCGAATCCTTCGCTCGGCCATTTTCTGGTGGCGTCGATGCCGAACTTGGAGCCGTAGCCTAGAATCGGCGCGGCATGATCGAGGATATCCACCGGGCCTTCGACAAATACCGTGTCGCGCTTGGGATCGATGTTATTACCGACGACCCATGTCACCTCCGAAAGATCAGCGTCTTGGTGAACATCATTTGGCCGAGGCCCCAGAGCGCGTGCATGACTTTGCGCGCGTGGGCCGGGTAGTCTTTTTTGATCGAGATCAGCGCGAGATTATGAAACACGCCGTGCACCGGCAAGTTCATATCGACGATCTCAGGTAAGGTTACGCGCAGCAGCGGCAGAAACAGCCTTTCGGTGGTCTTGCCAAGATAAGCATCTTCCATCGGCGCCCGACCGACGATGGTCGTCGGGTAGATCGGATTGTTCTTGTGCGTGATGCAGGTGACGTGAAAGGCCGGATAGTCATCGGCGAGGGAATAAAAGCCGGTATGATCGCCAAACGGTCCTTCTCGACGCAGCGGCTCGGCCGGATCGACGTAACCTTCGATGACGATGTCCGAATTCGCCGGCACTTCGATGTCGACGGTGACGCCCTTAACCAGCTCGACGCCTTTTTTGCGCAGAAATCCGGTGAAAAGAATCTCATCGATCTGCGGCGGCAACGGCGCGGTGGCGGCGTAGATCATGGCCGGATCGCCGCCCAGGCAGACGGCCAATTCCATGCGACCGGATTTTTCTTTTTGCTGTTGATAGTGACGCGCGCCGACTTTGTGCAGATGCCAGTGCATGCCCGTCGTCCTCTTGTCGAACACCTGCATGCGATAGAGACCGACGTTGCGGGTGCCAGATTTTGGATCCTTGGAAAAAACCATCGGCAGCGTGATGAAAGGGCCGGCATCGCCGGGCCAGCAGGTGAGCACAGGTAAGATGCCGAGGTCGGGATCGCGCTCGATGACTTCCTGACACTCCCCCTGGCTAACCATTTTCGGCGGTATCGCGGCGAGCTTGGCCAATTGGCCGAGCAGCGCCATCTTGTCTTTAAAGCCCTTTGGCGGCTTGGTGCGGATCAGTTTGTCGATTTCACTAGCGATGCTTTCGACATCGTCGACACCGAGCGCCAGCGCCATGCGCTTCATCGAACCGAAGGCGTTGATCAAGAGCGGCATCGGCTTGCCGGTAACGTTTTCAAACAAGAGCGCCGGGCCGTTTGTTTTCATCACCCGGTCGGCGATCTCGGCGATTTCAAGCTCCGCTTTGACTGGATATTGGATCCGTTTAAGCTCGCCGGCGCGCTCCAAAACTTGCACGAAATCTTGCAGGCTGTTATACGGCATCGGTATACCTTCGAAAGCTGAATGAAACGCAATAATCTATCAAAATGCAAGCCGCTTGCGCGGTGTCCATGAGCGCGTCAGCGTCGCTACCCACGGAAATTGCCGGCGACAGACACTTGCTATGAGTAAGCGATCGGCTCGACTGATAGACAAGTCGCGGGCTGGGCGTCGGCGCGAACAGTCGACGACGGCAAACCGCCCGGGGTTCAAAACAACTGCTCTGTGGCCCGGCGCGATCTTCGTTGTCGCGTTGCTCATTCGGCTAATCTATCTTTTCCAGATCGAGTCGATCCCGCTCTTTTACCATCTTGCTGGCGACGGGCGGACCTATGACGAATGGGCCCAGCGCATCGCCGCCGGTGATTGGTTGGGCCAGGGGGTTTTTTATCAGGCGCCTTTGTATCCGTACTTTCTCGGCGTGTTGCAATTGGTCTTCGGCCACAATCTTTGGCTTATTCGATTCCTGCAAATCATTCTTGGCTCGCTATCCTGCGCGCTGGTGTTTCTTGTCGGCGAAAAATTGTTTTCTCGCCCAGTTGGCACTGCCGCCGGACTGCTTCTCGCTGGCTACGCGCCGGCGATTTTCTTCGATGCGCTGATTGAAAAATCGATTCTCGATCTGACACTTCTTAGCTTGTTCATGTTTGTGCTGCTTAATGGCGCGGACAATCGTTGGAGGAAATGGTTTGGCGCCGGCGCGCTGCTCGGGCTGCTCGGCTTGTCGCGTGAGAATGCGCTGATCCTGGTGCCGGTGGTTTCGCTTTGGCTCTGGTTTCAATATTCGCACCAACCGTTTGCGCTGCGGGCCCGTTGGCTAGGTTTGTTCTGCGCCGGTGTGCTGCTGGTCTTGGGCCCCGTTGGTTTACGTAATCTGATCGTCGGCGGTGAGTTCAAACTGACGACTTCGCAGTTCGGTGCCAATTTTTACATTGGCAACAATCCCGCCGCCGATGGAACCTACGGGTCGATTCGCAACCTGATCGGGGAGACTCAACTCGAAGGGCCGGACGCTAAGCGATTGGCGGAGCGCAGGTTGGGCCGTGAGCTCACGCCGGGAGAGGTTTCGAGTTACTGGTCGGGCCAAGCGTTAGCGTACATCAAGACACAACCGGCTGCGTGGCTGCGGCTATTGGGACTGAAATGGCTCCTGGTATGGAACGCGCGCGAAGTCGAAGACTCGGACGATTTTTACATTTATCAAGATTGGTCGTGGTTGCTCGCGGGCGTCGCTTGGTTTAGCCATTTCGGCGTGCTCGCGCCGCTCGCCGCGATCGGCGTGTTGTTCACGCTGCGCCAATGGCGCCAACTTTGGCTCCTTTACGCGACGATTCTTTCTCTAGCCGCGAGCGTGGCGGCGTTCTACGTTTTCGGTCGCTACCGCTTTCCGTTGGTGCCGTTGCTGGGGCTGTTTGCCGGCGTCGGTGTTGTCGAGACGGTGCGATTTTGCCAACAGCGCGCGTGGCGACGCTTGGTTCAACCGTTCATCGTACTGATCGCAGTCGGAGTGGTGATCAACTGGCCGTTGCGAAAAGTATCCGGCGCTGGCGCCGCTGGATACAACAATCTGGCCAACGCCTATGCGAAACAAGGCAAAGTCGGCGAAGCGATCAAGACCGCTGAGCGGGCGCTTGAAGTCGAGCCGGATTACGGCGTGGCGCATTACAATCTCGGCAATCTGTACGCGCAGCAGGGCAAGTTCACTGCCGCTAAACGCCACTTCGAGGAAGCGCTCCGGCTCTTGCCGAATTACGCCGAGGCGCACAGCAACTATGGCCAGCTGCGCGCCGAGAGCGGCGATATCGAAGCCGGTATGAAGCATTTTGAAAAGGCCGTGGCGCTTAGTCCAACGCTCAGCCGAGCGCAGCTCAATCTTGGCGTAGCCTTGGCGAAACAAGGAAAGACCGAGGCGGCGATTGAGCCATTGAAAGCAGCCGCTCGATTGAATACCGAATCACCGCAAGCGAGTTTTTTTCTCGGCAGCGTCTATGCGGCGCAAAATCGCTACACCGAAGCGGAGGAGTCGTTCAATCAGGCGCTACGGATCGATGGCAGTTTCGCTCTGGCGCATCAACGCCTGGCCGAGCTTTTCGAAGTGCAAGGCAACAAGGAAGCGGCGCTGCGCCACTATCGGGAAACCGCTCGGCTGATGCGGCAGAGTAGCCCCGCGCGGTGATGCGGTCCAATCTGTCGAATCCGACCGCTGCGCGATTTATGGTTCGGCGCGCAGGACCAACGAAGCTGGTGGATCGTTAATTTTGATGAAAGGAATCGGGTCGTCGGCTAGTTTGATAGGTTCGATCTTCGCAGCAGGTTCGCTCTTAAGGCCGGCCGTCCAATGATATTTGAGAACAATTGTGTTGCCTTTGATCTCGCTGAGCTCGAGACGGTTGAGCGACGCTTTGACTTTTCCTTCGCCTTCGGCGAACCAGCTTAGGGTTTGATTGACTTTCAGCAGATGCACCGGGCCGATGCGGCGAGCGAGGGTGAAAAGACCGGGCATTGATTGAAACCGTTTGAGCGACGCGGGATAAAAGGCGACCACGGCGCCGATGTTGTAAAGGTGCAAATAATTTCGCAGCTCTTCGTCGGAGAAAGCGGCGATGTCGCGCTTGAATAATCTGCCGGAATGAAATTCGGCGAAATGGTGACGGTCGTTGTAGAGATTGATCGGCCCGCCGATTAGTTGGCGCCCGGTCCGATGCGGAATGAACGACGAGAGATACATACCGTCGTAAACAAAGCCGGATTCATCGCCGGATTCTTCGAACAAGACTCGCGCTTGCGCTGGGGTATCGCGTTCGATCCAGTCGATGACGGCGGCGATTTCAGGAATCGGTTGCGTTCGCAACTGAAATTTGCCGGTCAATTCAGTTTGGATAAGGTTCACCGCAAAGGCACACAGCGCGATGCTTAAGAGCCACGGCACGAATCGCCAAAATCCTCCGGAGCGCCCGCTCACCCAGTGGCTGATCGCATAGGCCGCACCGATCGAGAGAAACAAATCGTAGGGAACTTTGAAACGCAGCGGCTGCCAAGCTTGCACGCTCGGTATAAACGCGCCGAAGTGGGTTACCAAGAACAATACGGCGAATGCCCAGGCGAGCATGATGCCGAGCGCGCGTTGTTCGCTTTGAATGAGCTTGCGGGTTCCGAGCACGCCGAGAATCAACAAGGCGAGGCGAAAGCCTTTTTCGACAAACGACGGACGGAAAGTCCAGTAGCCTTTGGCGCCGAGATAGTCGATTAAAAAAGTCAACGGGTCAGTGCTAGCGAAGAGCGGCAGCTGATCGACAATCGTTTGTGAAACATCATCGCCGCGGTGGGCGATGGCGCTCAAGAGCCAAGGTGAGTTTACGAGAAGCGACGCCGCAGCCGCGCCGAGGATTGCCAAGAGCAAATTACGTTGGAGCAACTTGGGTTGGGCAACCATCAGGGCGATCATTGGCGGGACTAAGATCAGTATCGACTGCACATGCAGCGGCAAGACGACCAGCGCAAAGATGAGCCAGCCGAAATGAGCGGGTGAGATTGCCCTGCCTTCACTAGCGATTCGATAAAACAGTGAGACGCCCCAGATGCTCAGATAGGAAGCAACAGGGAAGCCGATCATGCCGTAGAAAAACATCTCGCGCGGCAATGAGTTCCACCAGTAAATGGTGCCCAAAAAAGCTGCCGACAGTGCGCTGAGGATCCTCGAATCGTCGGCGTAGAAAAAATTCCGCGCGGCGCAGTAGAGAACAAACGGCACGCTCGCCATGCTCAGAAACGCAATGAGTTTAAACCATTGCACGGTGGAGAGCGTTAAATTGGACAAGCCGACGGCGGCGAACTCAAAGAACTTGATGCTCAAATCTTGAATCGTGTTCGACGGATAACCGGCCATGAAATAGGGATTGTAACCAGAGAACATTTGATCCTGTGCCCAGAATGCTTCCAGCGATTTCAAATGGTGAAAGTGCAGCCCCCAGTCCTGATCGATGAGCGGATTGGCATCGAACAAGCTGCCGATAGATTGGCAGAGCAGCAACAGGCCGAGCAGGTGAAGAGTAAAGATGACACCGGTGGCAGTGATGGCGCGGCGAGGATGGTTGAACCAAGCGCGCAAGAAAGAAGGTCCGCCAACGTTATTGTTTTGCACTGCGCCGGCAGCTTCACTTAGATTTCGGCTGCGACGGCGCGTTGGTTTGCGAGCGGCGAATTGCATGGTTATCGGCTGGTCCAGTGAAGTGAGAATAATATTAGCGCCGAGCCGGCGAAAATGCTTGGAAAGTGGTAACACCGAGAAACTTATAGTAAGAACGTAAGGGATAGATAGCAGCATCGAGTTTTCTTGCCAATGAGCCAAACCGACATTTATCTCTCGGTGATCGTGCCGGCGTATAACGAAGCGGCGCGCATTGGCAAAACTTTAGAGCGATTGCAGCAATATCTCGCGCAAGCGCTATTTAACCACGAGATCTTAGTCGTCATTGACGGTGCCACGGACGCAACCGTGGAAGTGGTTCGGCAACAGGCCGAGCGAATGACTGGGCTAAGAATGATCGAGCGCGGCGTCAATCGTGGCAAAGGTTTTACGGTCAAAGAGGGGATGCTCGCCGCCGTCGGTCAGGTTCGACTCTTCTGCGACGCCGATAATTCAACCGACATCGAGCACTTCGACAAGATGAAGCCGCTGTTCGACCAGGGCTACCATGTCGTGATCGCATCGCGCAATGACTTGGACGTCGCCGGCGCCGAGCAAGCGGTGGCGCAGGCGTGGCACAAGCGCGCCGTCGGCAGATTAGGAAATCGGATTGTGCAACAGCTGGCAGTGCCCGGCATCTGGGATACCCAGTGCGGCTTTAAAGCTTTTCGCGCCGAAGCCGCTGAGCGAATTTTTTCGCAGACGACGATTGAGCGCTGGGGTTTTGACATCGAGGCGCTCGCCTTGGCGCGGGCACTCAATTACCGGATCGGCATCATTCCCGCCCATTGGATCAACGATGACCGAAGCCATGTGCGCCCGCTGGATTATTTACATGTGCTCGCCGACACCTGGGCGGTGCGGCGAAATTTTCACTCGGGGAAGTACCGGCTATCACAAGTCAATTAAACGAAGCCACTTCGCGGCCGGGCTATTGACCCCGGCGCTGATTAAAATATCGCAAAGGGGGGGATGCTCGCCCCTTTGGAAACCCCATTTAACGGTTCCACGCTGATATCAGCGTGGTCAACTACAAAAGATTCTGCGTTCAACCCGGGATTCCGCAGTAGAAGTTACAAGCTATGCTGAGCGAGGCGTGGGCCTGGAGTTGCGCAGGCACCCAACCGTAAAGTTTCAGAATTTTTTGGCTATTCCGCAATGTACCGCCTCTACTTGAGTCAGCCAAGCGATTGCACACATGCTCGCCATACGCTTAGAGGCAAAACTCCATTGCCTTCGCAATGGAAGGCCCGCGCCTCGCTCTTCGTATCAGTTTTAACTGCGGAATCCGGGTTCAATGCTCGAGCAGCGTGCCCATCCAACTGACGGCTAAGCCAATCGCTAGGAAAACTAGCGTCATGGGATTGCGCTGCTCGATGCGGTGCACTTGCGGCAGGATGTCGGCGGTGGCGATCGCCAAAAACGTGCCCGCCGAGATGCCGATCGCAACGGCGACATACTCCGGCGACAACGAGCGAAAAGATAAATAAGCGATCAGCGCGCCAAGTGGCGTCGTCAGCGAGAACAAAAAATTAAGCCAGCTGATTTTGCGCCGTTCCCAACCGGCGGACAGCAAGATTGAAGAAATCGACATGCTGTCGGGCATCTTGTGAATGATCACTGCAAGCAGGACCACGGGGCCGAGTTGCGGCAAGATCAAACCGGCGCCGAGGGCGATACCGTCGAGCAGGCTATGGAGCGAGATGCCGAGGAACGCGGGAATGCCGATTTGATGAATGTCGCACGCATGCTCTTCGCAAGCGTGGACAAAGACGAAGCGCTCCATGACGAAGATAAGTAAAAAGCCGGCCAAGATCGGCCAACCGGTCGCTTCGTTCAAAACTCTGCTGGTCTCGGGCAGCATGTGAAAGAAAACCGCGCCGAGCAGCACCCCGGCGGAGAAGCTCAGCAGAAGCGCCAACGCCCGTTGCGATAGCTCCCGCAACAGCGGCAGAAAGCCGCCGACTAGGGAGATAAACATGACGGCCGGTAGATAAATTCCTAACGTGGTCATGAAAGTTTGCCAACGGTGGAAGCTAACACACGCTCTTAGGGGTAGCAAATTGGCCGAGCTCGATTCGCTTGCTTGGCGTTAGCGTGCATGTTAGGAAAACTGCTTCAAATTATTGTACCGGGAGGTATTCAGTGATTGGTAAATTCTTGGTTGGAGTTGCTGGGTTGAGTTTATTGGTTGGATGTTCGATGGCCGCGCCGGGATCGCGGGCGACCGCCGAACTTAAGGACAAGGATGGCAGAACCGTTGGTTCGGCAATGTTAAGAGAACAATCGGGCGGCGTGCTGGTGCGCGTGGAAGCCAAGGGGTTAACCCCGGGTTTGCACGCGGTGCATGTGCACGCGGTCGGCAAATGCGACGCCCCGGGGTTCACCAGCGCGGGCGGCCATTTCAATCCTGCGGGTAGAAAACATGGTCATAAGAGCGCTGAGGGTGCGCATGCCGGCGATCTGCCGAACATGCTCGTGGCGAAAGACGGCTCGGGTCGCTTTGAAGTTTTAACCGACGGTATCACGCTGCGCGCCGGACCGCTGTCGGTGTTTGACGCCGACGGCAGCGCGCTGGTCATACACGCGGGGGTTGACGATTATTCTTCCGATCCGACCGGCAATGCCGGCGATCGCGCCGCCTGTGGTCTGATCGGCGCTAGCAACTAGCCCGGATTTTTCCCTGTAAAACTGCGGGCAAATTACGATAGCGTGCAACCCTTCCGGAACGAAGGCAAAGCAGTTGTGCCCTGAAGATGCAAGCGGAGCAAGTTTCTTATGAGATCACCGGCGAGACGGTCAAACATCGTGCCGAGCGCCGAGCACAAAATGAAACATTCGCGCTGGTGCCTTCGCTCCTACAGGGTCACACCTCGATCAACAGAGCGTGGTGAGTTTTCCTCGTAGCATGAACCGGGCCAGCAATTAAGTTCTCGATGCGAGGTAATGCAGCCTAGCTCGGCCATGAGCTAGGCTGGCCTCGGCCTGCTGGATGCGTTCGACCGTTCCGAGATCCTGCCAGAAACCGTCGAAACAAAATCCATAGAGTGCTTCACCCGCGAGCAGCATCTGCGGATAGGTGTGCTTGGTCGTGCTGAATTTTTCGCCGGCGCCCTGGGTCGCCATGTAAGCGAAAATCTTCGGCTCGAGAATCTGTACACCAGTGAACATGAGTTTGCGCAGCGGTCCGGCTTGTTGGGCGGCAATCTTGCTGTCGAGAAAGCGATGGATTCTGCCGGTGTCGTCGATGTCCATGGAGCCGTATTGATCGGCCTCTTCATCTGGGCGAAGCACCAAAGTTGCGGCGGCATTCTTGCGCTTGTGGAAAGCGATCAACTCGGTGAGATTGAGATCGATGAGCGAGTCCGTATTAATGACGATGAAGCCGGCGTCGTGGAGAAATGATTTGGCTTTCAGCAGGCCGCCGCCGGTGTCCAGCAATTCTACCTCTTTGGAATAACTGATTCTGAGACCAAGCTGCGCGCCGTCACCGAGATCGCTTTCGATCTGGTCGCCGAAGTGATGCAGGTTGATGACGATGTCGCGAATGTCGTAATGGCGCAGCAATAATAGCGCGTACTCGATCATCGGCCGGCCGGCGACCGGCACGAGCGCTTTCGGTGTGCTGTCGGTGAGCGGCCGTAAGCGCGTCCCTTGGCCCGCGGCCAGAACCATCGCTTTCACAACATGGCCTCGAAATGTTCGAGCAGCAAAGGCAGGATCGATTGGGTTTGCGCAGTCTCGGCCAAGTTGCGTTTCAAGCGCCGCACGGTCGGCGGCACGAACTTCATGTAGCCGGGTTTCCCTTTGACGATATCGAGATAGTAAAAACGGCCGACGACTTTTAAGTCCCGCTGAATCGCCGAGAGCCGGTAGATGTCGCTGAACTCGGCGAAATCTGGCGCGCGCTTTTCCAGCTCGCAGTGCCGCTCGTAGAAGTAGCGTAGCAGTTTGGCTTCGATATCAGGTTGAATCACGCTGTCGGTGATGCGATCGTTTAGCAACGACGCGAGATCGTATTGCGGCGGCGCTAAAAGCGCGTCTTGGAAATCGATGACGCGTACCGTCTCGTCGTGAATCATCAGATTCCAACTGTGATAGTCGCGATGGTTCAAATAAGCGGGTTGGCGATCGAGAATCACCGCGATCTCAGTGAAAGTTTTTCTGAGCGCGTCGAGCGTGGTCTTGTCGATTTTCGCGCCCGGCCGTTTCTCCAATCCCCACTCGATAAAGTGCTCGAACTCCCACAGGTAGAGTTTAGCGTCGAAGCGTTGCTGAAAGGCGATGCAGCGATCGTCGCGACAAGCGGTGCCGCGCAATTGCAGTTTTAATAATTCATCGATCGCTCTCTGGTACCAAGCTGCGACTTCGATTTCAGTTAATCCCTGCACGCGATCCCACAGCGCAGTGTCGCCGAGATCTTCGAGAAAAAGCAGACCGTCGCTTGCCCACTGACCGTACAGTTTGGGCACTTTGACACCAATGGCCGTCAGAAAGCGGTGCATATTCAAGAACGGCAGTTCTTTCGGTCCTGCTTTGAAGATCGCCAGCTCTTCGCTGGAAAGCGGCAATCCGCTGCCCGCCGGCAGTTCCATGACGATCATTGATGGCGGCGCGCCGGCTCCGCTCAATTGAGCGCGGTAATAGCGCCGGCTCGAAGCGTCGCCGGCCAGCGGGACTAGTGACGTGAGCGATGTGCTGGCGCTAAACGCAGCGGGAATCTTGGCGGCGATGCGCTGGGTGATCGGGTCAGTCAATTTTTGCCTGCTGCCGAGTTTGGACGTTTGAGTCTTTTGAAGCCGAGATTCGCTGAGCGTGATGCGCCGGCGACCGCCGGCGCGTTAGATTTCTCACGAGCCGCCGAAGCCGACCGTGATCTTGCCGGCGTCGACGATAACCGGAATCTTGCGCCGGCCGTTGGTCAACTTCAGCATGCGCTCGAGGCCGGCGTCGTCTTCGAGCACGTTGATATATTCGAAGGCGATCTTACGCCGGGAGAAGTCCGCCCGGGCCGCCGAAGTGTATTGGCAAAGATCCTGTCCAAAGATGAGAATTTTATCGTCCATGAGTCAATTCGCCTTGCGCCGGTCAGAGCTCGCCGGTAGCTAAAAAATAAGCAGCCGCCGGCTAAATTGCAAGTGAGTCTACCCCTATGTTACTTTCGTGAGAATTTATTCGACGGAGTTTGTTGTTGGCCACGCCGATTTCAGCGTGGAACCATTAAATGGGGTTTCCAAAGGGGGTGAGCATCCCCTTTGGTCGAGGCCGGGGTCAATACCCCGGCCGCGAAAGTGATTTCGTTTATTCATTGACGGTGAGAAATTTGTGTCGATCCGCACTGCCATCGCTCAGATGAACCCAAAGCTTGGCGACCTCCAAGCGAACTTAGCTTTGTACGAAGCGAAAATTCGCCAAGGGATCGAAAATCGCGCCGAGCTACTGCTGTTTCCCGAGTTGAGCCTGACCGGTTACTTTCTGCGCGATACCGTGCCGAGCGTCGCGCTGACGCTCAATTCAGCCGAAATGACCACGCTCAAGAAATTGAGCCGCGATCTGCCCTTCGTCGCCGGGCTGGTCGAAGAAAGCGCCGATCACCGCTTCTTTAATGCCGCGGTGTATTTCGAGGCCGGCGAGATTCGCCACGTGCATAGGAAAGTCTATTTACCGACCTACGGCATGTTCGATGAGCAGCGTTATTTCGCCAGGGGCGACCGGGTGCGCGCCTTCGATTCCAAGTTCGGCCGCATGATGCTGCTCATTTGCGAGGATCTCTGGCATCCGTCGACGATCTATCTGGCGGCGCTCGATGGCGCGCTGGCGGTGATCTGTCCATCGGCGAGTCCGCTCCGCGGTGTCGTCGATGGCCAGGTCCAAGACGACAACGCGCGCTACTGGGAGATGATCAACCGGGCTTATGCCGAGACCTATAGTTTGTTTATGCTCTACGCCAACCGCTCAGGCTTTGAAGATGGCGTCGGCTTTTGGGGCGGCTCGGA
This sequence comes from Deltaproteobacteria bacterium, assembly GCA_016844625.1. Classification (GTDB taxonomy): domain Bacteria; phylum Desulfobacterota; class Binatia; order UBA9968; family UBA9968; genus DP-20. Next base: position 3,306 of record JAERMN010000029.1, on the reverse strand, counting down.
GATCATCGATCCCTTCGGCCAGCGGGTTGCCAAGGCAAAATATTACGACGAAGATTTCATTATCGCGGAGGTTGCCTTAGAAGCGGTGCGGCGCAAGCGGACGATGGCGCCATTGTTGCGCGATGAAGACATGGATATGACGATCAACGAGTTGATGCGGATTCGCGAGCGGCCGGCGGCAACAAAGCTGGTTCAAAAGCTCAAAAGTTCAAGAGTTCAAAGTCTGAGAAAGCCGAAGCGCAAATAGCCGTGGTCTTAAACTGTTGTGCTGACGGCTGATCGCGGACATCGGATCGCTAATTAATGAGCCCAATTCCCACCAACACGACTTTGCTGCGCGAGATTCTTACCGCGTTTATTCGCAACGAAGTGCACAAGACCGGGCTCACGCGGGCGGTCATCGGTTTGTCTGGCGGCGTCGATTCAGCGCTGAGCGCGATGCTCGCCGCCGAGGCGCTCGGGCAGAAAAACGTCTTGGGCATTTTAATGCCGTACAAGAGTTCCAACCCAGACAGTCAAGCGCACGCTGAGCTGGTCGCGCAAAAATGCGGCATTGAAACTCGACTAGTGGAAATCACGCCACAGATTGACGCCTATTTCGCCAAGTTTGCCGACGCCGATGCGCGCCGGCGCGGCAACAAAATGGCGCGCGAGCGCATGACGGTTCTCTACGATCACTCGGCGCGCTGGAACGCTTTGGTGTTGGGCACGAGTAATAAGACCGAGTTGCTGCTCGGCTACGGCACGATCTACGGCGACATGGCTTCGGCGATCAATCCCTTGGGCGATCTTTATAAAACTCAGGTGTGGGCGCTAGCCGCAGCGATCGGTGTGCCGCCGGCTGTGGTGCAAAAAGAACCGTCCGCCGATCTTTGGACCGGACAGACTGACGAAGGCGAGATGGGATTCAGCTATCGCGAAGTCGACCCGCTGCTCTATCGGATGGTCGATCAGCGCTACACCAGGCCGGAGCTGATCGCTGCCGGTTTTTCCGAACGCTTCGTCGACGACGTCGCGCTGCGCATCATGAATTCCCAATTCAAACGGCGCTTGCCGGTGATCGCCAAAGTGTCGCAAAGAACGATCGACAGAGATTTTCGCTATTCCAGAGACTGGGGTAAATGAAGATCGAGGATAGAGAATAGAGGATCGTCGTTCGACGCTAGCGCAATCCTCGATTCGCCATTCTCGATCCTTGAAGATTTCTACCGATGCCCGGCATTCTTTATATCGTTTCTACTCCTATCGGTAACCTCGAAGATATCACTCTGCGAGCGCTGCGGATTCTCAAAGAAGTCGATGTGATCGCGGCTGAAGACACGCGGCATACGCATCATCTGCTGGCCCACTACGGCATCAAGACGGCGCTTACGAGTTATCACGAGCATAACGAGCGCGAAAAGGCGTCGTCGCTTGTTGAGCAGATTAAAAATGGCACAAACATCGCGTTGGTTTCCGATGCCGGCACGCCGGCGATCGCCGATCCGGGGTTTCGCCTCGTGGTTGCTGCGATTCGCGCTGGCATTCAAATCGTTCCGCTGCCCGGCGCCTCGGCGCTGGCGACGGTCTTAAGCGCCAGCGGTTTGCCGACGGATCGGTTTTTGTTCGAAGGCTTTTTGCCGGCGAAAAAATCGGAACGGAAAGCCCGGCTGCAAGCGTCGCGTGAAGTTGGCGCGACTTTGGTTTTTTACGAGGCGCCGCATCGGTTAAATGACACGCTGAGTGACATGCAGCAGATTTTCGGCGAGCGTGAGATCGTCATCGCGCGCGAGCTAAGCAAGATTCACGAGGAATTTCTGCGCGGCAAAGTTAGCGAGGTGATTAACCAGCTCGCCGGTCGGGATGTGAAAGGCGAGATCACCATCGTGGTGCATGGCTCGACGGGTGAAGCGCGAGTAACTGAAGAGCAGTTACGATTGGATATCCAGCGATTGACCGGCGCGGGAATCGGCGTCAAGGAAATTTCCGAATTGCTCGGCCAACGTTACGGTTTATCCAAGCGTGAGGTATATCGCTTGACGTTGGCGATCAAGAGTGAGCGAGGTGCAAGCCTGCCGTCGCGAAGGCAAGGCAATTCTGCCTCTAAGCGGCCCGCGAGCATGGCTGCAATCCGTGGATTCATCAAGCGTTATGCGATGGCTTGCCGAGTAGTAAAAACGACTTTGAAACATAACCGTTGGGTGCCTTCGCGACTCCAGGCTCACACCTCGCTCTACCGAGGTTCTAACTTCAGCTGCGGAATTCGGGCTTAGCGGCGAATGCTGAAGCTGCAAAAATTATTTTCCGGCTTCTCCCAACCAACATCGACGCTGGTGACGCGCGCGCCGGTGGGTCCTTGGCGGCACCAGGCGATCAGCTCTTCAAGTTTTTGTTGCGCGCCTTCGGCGACCGTTTCTACCGAACCATCGGGACAATTCATCACCCATCCCGTTAGCCCCAAATTCTGCGCTTCCTGTACCGTCGATGCGCGGTAGTAAACGCCTTGGACGCGCCCGTGGATTTTCAAATGCACACGATTTTTCTTAACCGAGTCGTTCATGATCGTATGCCGACTTATTTAGCTTAGCGGAATCCGCGCCACAAGTCGTCGCAGCGCTCGCGCCCACGGCGCAAATAGGTTTGACAAGCGACCGGCGACTTTTGTAGGCTGGCGCCGTTTCGAAAGGGTCTGGTTACCGAAGAGCGCGCCAACAGGTTCCCGTGCATGAGACCCGTTTGAGCCCCTGCCCTTTGGCTACGTCGATCCCCGAGATTGAGTATTTGTCGATTCAACAAGGAGGGTCAGGATGGGAGCAAAGCTATATGTTGGGAATCTTCCCTACAACGTGACGGAAGAACGGCTGCAGCAACATTTTGCGCAGCATGGATCGGTGCTGAGCGCGCGCATCATCACCGACAAGTTAAGCGGCCGTTCCAAAGGTTTCGGCTTCGTCGAGATGAGCTCGGATCAAGACGCCGAGAAGGCGATCAATGCGCTCAACGGCGCCGACTTCGAGGGCCGCAATATCGTGGTCAGCGAAGCGCGCCCGCAAGCGCCGCGCGAACCGCGTCCCGGTGGTGGGTTCGGCGGCGGCCGGCCGCCGCGCGACCGCTATTGATATATGTTGACCACGCTGACTTCAGCGTGGAACCACTAAATGGGGTTTCCAAAGGGGGCGAGCATCCCCTTTGGTTAAGTCCGGGGTCAATACCCCGGACACGAAGTGGCTTCGTTTATTAGCCCGCCAGTAGTTCCAATAGCTCTGCTTCGGTGAGCACCCGGACGCCGAGTTCCTGAGCTTTTTTAAGCTTGGTGCCGGGGTCGGC
>JAERMN010000309.1:1752-6576 GCA_016844625.1 Deltaproteobacteria bacterium | reverse complement strand
CCGTCCCATGACCAATAAATCAGGAAAGCTTTGCCGCGCACGTCATCGAGACTCACATAACCCCAAAACCGGCTATCGTAACTGCGGTCGCGGTTATCGCCCATGACGAAGACATGATTCTCCGGCACGACCTTGGGACCATATTCGTCGCCGCTGCCGGCGCCGCCAGCCTGTGGATCATAGCCGGCAAAATGGGCGTGCGCATCGTCGACCTGCTTGCCGTTGATATAAACCTTCTTGGCGCGAACCTCGACCGTATCCCCGGCAATGCCGATCACCCGCTTGATGAAATCTTTGGAACGGTCCTCGGGAAAAATAAATACCACCACGTCGCCACGATCTGGTTTTGAGTAATCGAGCAGATAGCGTTCGAGAAACGGCACGCGCACGCCGTAGGAAAGCTTATTGACCAGGATATGATCGCCGATCGCCAAGGCCGGGATCATCGAACCGGATGGAATTTTGAACGCTTGGACAATGAAAGTTCGGATAAACAGCGCCAGAATCAGCGCCATGCCAATCGCTTCCGCGTATTCGCGGAAGGTTGACTTTGTCTTCACCGTTGCCGGACTTTCCATCATGCTTGTCTCTTTCACTTTATTCGCCTTTTCTAGGGTCATTGGCAACCCCTTGGCTAAACTTTTAGCGCGGCCAGGAACGCTTCCTGGGGTATTTCCACTTTGCCGACTTGCTTCATCCGTTTCTTACCTTCTTTTTGGCGCTCCAACAACTTGCGCTTGCGCGTGATGTCGCCGCCGTAGCACTTGGCGGTAACATCTTTGCGCAGCGCCTTGACCGTCTCGCGGGAGACAATTCGGCTGCCGATGGCGGCTTGGATCACCACTTCGAACATCTGGCGCGGGATCAGCTCGCGCATCTTATGCACCAGCTCGCGGCCGCGGTAATAGGCATTTTCCCGGTGCACGATCATCGACATGGCGTCGATGACATCGCCGTTGATGCGCACGTCGAGCTTGACTAGATCCGCCTCGCGGTAGCCCTCCGCTTCGTAGTCCATGGACGCGTAGCCGTGGCTGACCGATTTAAGCCGATCGTAAAAATTGACGACGATCTCGTTTAACGGCAACTCGTAAACCAACATCGCTCGCTTCGGCCCGAGATATTTAATTTCTTTCTGCGTGCCGCGTTTTTCCTGGCAAATAGTTAAGACTGCGCCAAGGAATTCTTGCGGCAAGTGCAAAGTCGCTTGGATCACCGGTTCTTCGATCCGTTCGATCTCGCCTTCGTTGGGGAGTTTTACCGGATTGTCAATCATCAGCGTCGCCCCGGCCGTGGTGATGACGCGATAAATAACCGTAGCCGCAGTGGTGATTAGGCTGAGCGAAAACTCCCGCTCAAGCCGCTCGCGGATGATGTCCATGTGCAGCAGGCCCAAAAAGCCGCAGCGAAAACCGAAGCCGAGCGCCTGCGAAGTCTCGGGCTCGAAAGTAAACGACGAATCATTGAGACGGAGTTTCTCCAATGCTTCGCGCAGCGCCTGATACTGACCGGAATCGGTTGGGTAAAGCCCGCTAAAAACCATCGGCTTCATCGGTTTGAAACCGGGCAGCGGTTCGCGCGCAGGCCGCTCATCAGTCGTAATCGTGTCGCCGATGCAGGTGTCGGCGACTTCTTTGATGCCCGCCATCATGAAGCCGACTTCGCCCGCCCTAAGCTCGGAAACTTCCACCGGCACGGGAGAGTTGACGCCGAGACGCAGCACCTCGAACACCAGGCCGCTCGACATCATGCGAATCTTGGTGCCTTTTTCGATCGTGCCGTCGAACAGCCTGAGCATCACCACCGCGCCGTGATAAGGATCGAACCAGCAGTCGATGATCAGAGCGCGCAAAGGCGCCGCCGGATCGCCCCTGGGCGGCGGAAAATGATGGATGATGGCTTCGAGAATCTCTTCCGTGCCGATTCCTTCTTTAGCGCTGGCGCAAATCGCATAGGATGCGTCGATACCAATGACGTCTTCAATCTCGGTTCTAACCCGTTCGGGTTCCGCGCTCGGCAGGTCGATCTTGTTGATGACCGGGAGTATTTCTAAATTGTGATCCAACGCCATATGCACGTTGGCGACGGTCTGCGCCTCGACGCCCTGGGCGGCATCGACGACTAACAAGGCGCCTTCGCAGGCCGCCAAGCTGCGCGAAACCTCGTAGGTGAAATCGACGTGGCCCGGTGTGTCGATCAAGTTGAGCTTATACTCTTTGCCGTCCTTGGCTTTGTAGCGCAGGCATACAGGACTCGCCTTGATGGTAATGCCGCGTTCCCGTTCGAGGTCCATGCTGTCGAGAATTTGATCGGTCTTATCCCGCGCGCTCACCGCGCCGGTGAATTCCAATAAGCGGTCCGCCAAGGTCGACTTGCCATGATCGATGTGGGCGATGATGGAGAAATTTCGGATATGATCGAGAGTCATCGAGTCAAGTTTCCGCGGTAGAAATCTGCCGTGCGCTTGAGGCCGTCGGCCAATGCGACCTGCGGTCGCCAGCCCAGTACTTCAGCGGCGCGCCGCGTGTCCAAACAGCTGCGCCGCTGCTCGCCGGTCTTGGCCGGCCCATGCTGGGCTTTGACTTGGCTGCCCACCGCATTGCGAAGGTGCTCGAAGATCGTCACCACATCGGTTTCGACGCCGGTGCCGATATTGATCTGGCCAACGTAAGGCGACTCCAGCGCGGCAAGGTTTGCCGCCACCACATCGCCGACATAGACATAGTCGCGAGTCTGCTTGCCATCGCCATTGATCAGCGGCGTGTTGCCGGAAAGTAATAACGACAGAAAAATCGCCACCACGCCCGCTTCGCCATGGGCCGACTGGCGCGGCCCGTAGACATTGGCATAACGGAGCGCGATGTAGGGCAGACCGAAGGCTTGGTGATAATAGGATAGATAAAGCTCGCCGGCGCGCTTGCTTACGCCGTAGGGGCTCGCCGGCTGGGTTATGTGACTTTCAGGCGCCGGGAATACTTCCTGTTCGCCGTAAACCGCGCCGCCGGAAGAAGCGAAGGTCACTTTTTTCACGCCGGCGTTTTTGCAGCCTTCCAGTAAATTAATAAAACCGAGAATGTTGACGCGCGCGTCAAAAGTTGGGTCCGCCACCGAATGGCGCACGTCCATCTGCGCGGCGTGATGACTGAGCGCGTCCGGCTTTAACTCTTCGATCAGCTTGACGACTTTTGCATCGGCGATATCGATTGTATGGAGCATCGCCTTCACATTGACATTGACCTTTTGGCCGGTGGAGAAATCGTCGAAGATATGCACTTCGTGACCGCGCGCCAAGTAAGCGTCGACAATATGCGAAGCGATAAACCCGGCGCCGCCGGTGACGACAATTTTCATCATTATTCCGTTAACTTTGAGCGAAAATATTCGATGGTTTTCTTTAGTCCTACTGCAAGATTCACTTTGGGCTCCCAATCGAGTATTGCTTTGGCTCTGCTAATATCGGGTTGGCGCACTTGAGGATCGTCTTCCGGCAGTGGCTTATAGATGATCGTGCTTTTGGAGCCGGTGATCTCGATGATTTTTTTAGCAAACTCCAAAACGGTCATCTCGTTCGGGTTGCCAATGTTGACCGGTAGATGGTAATCGGCGTGGAGCAACTTATTCAGACCAGCGACCAGATCGTCGACATACTGGAAGCTGCGGGTCTGCTGGCCCTCGCCGTAAACCGTCAAGGGCTCGCCTTTTAGGGCTTGCATAATAAAATTCGGCACCACGCGGCCATCGCGCAATCTCATCCTCGGTCCATAGGTGTTGAAGATCCGGACAATTCGAGTTTTCAAACCATGGTAACGGTGATAGGCCATCGTCATCGCCTCGGCATATCTCTTCGCCTCATCGTAAACACCGCGCGGGCCGATGGGGTTCACGTTGCCCCAGTAGTCTTCACTCTGCGGCCGCACCAATGGATCGCCGTAAACCTCGGACGTAGACGCGAGCAAAAATACCGCGTCTTTGGCCTTGGCCAGACCCAAAGTATTATGCGTCCCCAAAGCCCCGACTTTGAGCGTCGGAATCGGCAATTCCAAATAGTCGACCGGACTCGCCGGCGATGCGAAATGCAGTATGAAGTCGAGGGGCTCTTGTAACTCGATATAACGGCTGACGTTATGATCGATGAAGCGAAAACGCGGGTTTTTGAGAAACGGCGCGATATTCTCTTGCGCCCCGGTAGAGTAATTATCCATGCAGAGCACCTCGTGCCCCTGGCTGAGAAAACTCTCGCACAGATGAGAACCGATAAAGCCCGCGCCGCCAGTCACTAAATATCTAGCCATGGTTTCTTCCTATCGAGTCATAGGTAAATCCAAGTTTGCGCAAATCCTCGGCATCGTAAATGTTTCGGCCATCGATGATCACCGGCTGCTTGAGCAGGGATTTGATGCGCGAAAAATCGGGCCGGCGAAACTCGTTCCATTCGGTGAGAATTAACAAAGCCGACGCGCCGCTGAGCGCGTCGTAGCTTCTTTGAGCGTAGCCAATTCGCGCGCCAAATATTTTGCGTGCTTCGGTGCTGGCTTCAGGATCGTAGGCCTGGACCTCGGCGCCGGCGGCGAGCAGCGCTTCGATGACGGTAATCGACGGCGCATCCCGCATGTCATCGGTGCGCGGCTTGAACGCTAAACCCCAAATGGCAAACCCATGTCCGGACAGCTGGGCGCCGAAGCGGCGCTTAACCTTTTCGACCAGCAAACCTTTTTGGGCCTCGTTTACCGCCTCTACGGCTTTGAGCAAACGCATACCGGGATCGTCGCCGCCCATGCTGATCATCGCGCGGATGTCTTTGGGAAAGCATGAGCCGCCGTAACC
>JAERMN010000309.1:0-1730 GCA_016844625.1 Deltaproteobacteria bacterium | reverse complement strand
GCGCCGGGAAAAATAAAGTGCGGGCCGATGCGCCGGTCCAAGCTGATCGCTCGGCGCACTTCGCCGATGTCGGCTTTGAGCTCTTCGCAAAGCCGGGCCACCTCATTGATGAAGGAAATCTTGGTGGCAAGCATGGCGTTGGCGGCGTATTTACTCATCTCGGCGCTGCGGCTGTCCATCGCCAGGATCGGATTACCCGTGCGCATGAAGGGCTCGTACAACTCTTTGACCGCCTCCATCGCCTCGGCGTTGTCGCTGCCCAACACGACGCGATCGGGCTTCATGAAATCTTCCACCGCCGCGCCTTCTTTCATGAACTCGGGATTGGCTACGACGGCAAATCCTTGGGATGTTTCTTCGGCGATCCATTGCTTGATTTGATCCGCCGTGCCCACCGGCACGGTGCTCTTGGTGACGACGATCTTAAAATCGTCCATCGCCTTGGCAATTCCCTTGGCGGTAGCGCGCACATAATCCAGGTTGGCGTGTCCTGTCGGCCCTTGGGGCGTGCCGACGGCGATAAAAATAATTTCCGCATGTTTTACCGCCGCCGGCAAATCTGTCGTAAACGACAAACGCTCCTCGGCGGCATTGCGCCTGACCATTTCTTCCAAGCCGGGCTCATAGATCGGCACCCTGCCCTCTTTGAGCATGGCGATCTTACTCTCGTCTATATCGACGCAGATGACGTCGTTGCCGCCCTCGGCAAAACAAGTCCCGGCAACCAAGCCGACATAGCCCGTGCCAACCACAGCCAGCTTCATAAAGTCTTACCCCCTTCCAGGAATTCGCCGACGACGTACACCTGCCGATTTTGCGATTCATGGTAAGTCCGCGCCAGCATTTCGCCCAACAGCCCCATGGTGATGAACTGAAAGCCGATGAAAATCAGCAGGATTGCCAAGAGCAGCAGCGGCCTGCCGCCGATCGGCAGATCGTAGACCAATTTCTGCACGGTTAAATACAAGGCCATGGCAAAACCAGCTAGCCCGCTAACGAGACCGATCGGTCCGAACACATGGGCCGGGCGGGTTGAATAGCTGGCGAGAAACTTAACCGTCAACAGATCTAAGATGACTCGTAGCGTGCGCGTGATGCCATATTTCGATTTACCTCGCAGACGCGGCCGGTGATTGACCTTGAGCTCGGCCATCTGCGCGCCGCGCTCGTCGGCGATCGCCGGAATGAAACGGTGCATCTCGCCATAGAGACGCAAGCTCTTGGCGAGCTCCTTGCGCATCGCTTTGAGCGTGCAGCCGTAATCATGCAGTTTCACCTGAGTCGTCCAGGATATCAGCCGATTGGCGATCATCGACGGCAAGCGCCGATTGAGAAATGAGTCCTGCCGATTGTGGCGCCAGCCGGCTACCAGATCGTTGCCTTCATAAATTTTCGTCAAGAGCGCCGGGATGTCGGCCGGATCGTTTTGCCCGTCGCCGTCCATGAGCACGACGATTTCCCCTTCGGCATATGCCAAACCAGCGGCCAGCGCCGCGGTCTGGCCGAAGTTGCGCTTGAGCCGCACCGCCTTCAATGAGGTTTGTTTGCAGAGCAAACCGCGCAACACGGCAAAGATGCGGTCCTTGCTGCCATCGTCAACGGCAACGATCTCGTAGCGCTGGCCGGACGGCGCCAGAACGGCGTCGATCTCGCGGATTAACGGTTCGATGTTCTCTTCCTCATTGAAGACGGGGATGACGATCGAGAGCTGCATAGCTTCAGGAGTGAAA
>JAERMN010000308.1 GCA_016844625.1 Deltaproteobacteria bacterium | reverse complement strand
GCGTTGGGTCTCGGCGCGGGGGCGCTGATCGGCGATCAGCTGCAGGGTCACGAAAATACCAACTATCAGCAACAACAGCAGATCAACCGCAACCAAGCCGAGATCGAGCGCAACCGCCAAGACCTCCAACGGCTGCAACGGCAAAGAGGTGAATACTAACTTGCCGCGGTGATCAGCGTCTTTCGAGGATTACCTATGAATGCGAAGTTCAGCGAGAAACTGTTCTGGGTCATTGGCGCTGCGCTGTTTTCGCTGCTACTCGCCCTAACCATCGGCGGAGTGTACACCATCACTCCGCCCAATGGCCCGGTGGACACCGCGTACAAGATCAATCGCTTCACCGGCAAAGTCTGGCTGGTAAAGACTTACGCAAAACCGCTGGCTCAAGGCCAACTCCGCGTGATCGCCGCACGCGAAGCGGCAGTCGAAGCGACCCGCGATTTAAGCGAAGAAGAACAGCAAGCATTCAGCACCAGCCCAAACGCAATCCCCGCCAGCGCCGCACGCCGCAGATAGTTGCTTCAATTGGCGTCTTGCCATCACTGCCAAGTTTATCGATCGTCCACTTTCATTCACCTGCCGTTTGACACCGAGTCGATTTAAGAACTAAGTTTGGGGCCGTTGATCCATAAACGAGGCCACTTCGCGGCCGGGGTATTAACCCCGGCCGCAACCAAAGGGGATGCTCGCCCCCTTTGGAAACTCCATTTAATGGTCTCACGCTGAAATCAGCGTGGTCAACAACAAATTGATCAACGCAACCCAAAGGAGGAACGACTATGAACACGATCGATGCCGACGGAATGACATTCCGACCCGGCTCAAAGACATGGACAAAGAAGGCATCGACGTGTCGGTGCTCTTTCCCACCAGTAGCTTCGCCGTCGCCGGTTTCATGGAACGCGATTACGCGGTCGCCTACGCGCGCGCGTACAACGATTTTATCTCAAACGTTTGCAAAGCGAGTCCGCGCTTGAAAGGCGTTGCGCTCTTGCCCATGCAAAATCCCGCGGCAGCGGTCGAGGAAGCCAACCGTGCGGTTACTAAGCTCGGCTTAGCGGCCATCGCCGTGGCGACCCAAGGCATGAAGGATCATCTCGGTTCGCAAATTTATTGGCCGCTATATGAGGAGCTGCAGCGCTTGAATACGCCGCTCTGCGTGCACAACCGGCGCGAAGGGCCGGCGGGAGAGAAACGCTTCGACAGTTTCATCTTCATGCACACCATCGGCCGGCCGGTGGAAACATTTATTCAGTTCGCCGGCTTGATGTATGGAGGCATTGCGGAGCGTTTTCCCAAGCTAAGAATATCGTTTCTCGAATGCGGCGTCGGTTGGGTGCCTTACTGGATCGAACGCATGGATGAGGAATGGGAAAAGCGCGGCAAAGTGGAAGCACCGCACTGTAAACACAAGCCCAGCGAATACATCAGTCAGGGCAACTGGTTCTTCGCCATGGAACCGGAAGAAGCAACCTTGCCCTACGTGATCGAACGCATCGGCGACGACAAAATCGTCTTCGCCTCCGACTACCCACACTGGGACGGCATGTTTCCCTATGTCACATCTACCATCCGCGGCCGCAAGGACATCTCCGAGCAAGCCAAGAATCGGGTCTTAGGCGATAACGCTAAACGCTTCTATGGGTGGCAGTAGGATGAGAAGCAAGCTTGGACTTATCCCGAATTCCGCAGTCGAATTCAAAACCTTGGTTGAGCGAGGTGTGAGCCTGGAGTCGCGAAGGCACCCAACGGTAATGTTTCAAAGTCGTTTTTACTTCTCAGCCAGCCGTCCCATAGCGCCCGATGAATCCACGGATTGCACCCATGGTCGCGGGCCGCTTAGAGGTAGAAATGCTTTGCCGTCGCGACGCAAGGCTTGCGCCTCGCTCTTCACGTCACTTTCAACTGCGAAATTCGGGCTTATTCTAACTCTCGCGCTGAGCACATTCGTGCTGGCGATGGATTGCGTAAACGCCGCTGATTCTGGCAACCTGCGCAAAGTGCGCATGGCGTTCACGTCATTATCAGCGGTGATGATGCCGCCTTGGCTGGCGCGCGAGACCGGGATTTTCGCGAAGCATGGCTTGGATGTTGAGGTCATCGCCACGCCCACCGGAGTGGAGGGAATGAACGCGCTGATCGCCGGCGAAGTGCAGTTTCTCCAGATCTCCGGCGGCACCAGTGCCAGCGCGGCCCTTGGCGGCGCAGATATCATGGTCGTCGGCACGACCCTCGATACGTTAGTGCAGCAGTTGATCGCCCGCCCGGAGATTGAAAAGTCCGAGCATTTGAAAGGCAAGGCAGTCGGCATCACGCGCTTCGGCACTTCGATCGACGTCGGCGCGCGTTTGGCGCTCAAGCATTTCGGTCTGGTGCCAGAGAAAGAAGTCGCCATCGTTCAAGTCGGCGGCATGGAGTCGATGGTCACGGCGTTGCAGACCAATCGAATTCAAGCCGGCATTCTTTCCTACCCGGCGATCACCCAAGCACGAAAACTTGGCCATCACCTGCTGCTCGACATCGCGTCGCTGGGCATTCCCTACGCGTTCACCGGCATGACGACCCGCGGCCGCTTGATCAAAGAAGACCCCGATCTGGTGCGCCGCTACATGCTGGCGCAGACCGAAGCGATCGCCCGCGCCAAGCGCGACAAGAATCTCGCGCTCAGAGTCATGGGGAAATATCTGCGCACGGCAAATCCCAACGCGCTTGCCGAGTCCTATGACATTGACGTGCAGAAATACATGTTGCGTGTGCCGCTAACCACGGCCGAAGCGATGAAATCAGTGCTCGACGATCTCGCGGCAAGAATTCCCAAAGCCAAGGACGCCGAGCCAAAGAGATTTTACGACGACTCTTTTGTCCGCCAAATGCAATCGAGCGGCTTCATTGACGCCTTGTATCGTTAAGCCGTTCCGCTAAGCTGCTGGTTAATTTCCGCCCCTGAAGGTAGCGGTTCTGTTTCGCCAAAATTTGTCGGGGCAATGGTTGCCCGTTCAGAGGGCAGGCACGTAGGCCTGCCCCTACATCGATGCGGCGTTGAAATCAAACTAAACCACAACCCCCTGAAGGTTGAACCGCCAAGTTCGCCTGTTATAAGAAAACTACAGGCAAATTTGTTGCCGACCACGCTGATTTTAGCGTGGAACCCTCAAATGGGGTTTCCAAAGGGGGCGAGCATCCCCTTTGGTCAAGGCCGGGGTAATACCCCGGCCGCGAAGTGCCTTGGTTTATTTGGAGGTGTAATTTTATGCGCGTCATCGATGCCGACGGCCACGTCGAAGAGAATCCGATAACTTTCAGCGACAAATATTTTGCCCCCGAGTTTCGCCCGCATCGCCCGCAAGTGGTGCCGGGCACGGAAGAGGGCTTGGCCTACTGGATGATCGATGAGCAACTCTTTCCGCGTCGCGTCGGCCGCGGCTGTAATAATCTCGGCACGCCGGCGAGCTATCAAGGCAAGCCGGTGCGCCACGCGCAGCGTAAACCCGATAGCTTAGGCAGCATGGAGTTGACCAATCTAAAAGAGCGACTGCAAATTATGGACGAAGAAAACATCTGGCTCCAGGTGCTTTATCCGACGCTCTTTCTCGCTTACCCGCTGAGTAGCAACCCGGCCTACACGAGCGCCATGTGCGACGCCTACAACCGCTGGCTCGGCGACGTCCTTGCCGATCAAGAGCGGCTCAAATGGGTCGGCGTGGCCAATCTCGACGACATTCCGGGCGCGGTCAAGCAAGTGAAAGATGTAAAAACACTTGGCGGCGTGGGCATGATGATTCTCGGCACCGCCGGCGACCGCTTGCTCGACGACCAAAGTCTATTGCCATTTTACCAAGCGGTAGCGACGGAAAATTTACCCCTCGCCGTCCACGTCGGCTGGGCCTGTCCGTCGCTCAATAATCTCTACACGCATATCTATCCTTCCGGCGTGATTCCGTTTCTCATGCCGGTGCTCATGGGCATGGTGTCGATGATGAGCGGCGGCATCTTCGACCGCTTTCCGAATTTGCGCGTAGTCTACTTAGAAGCCGGCTGTCTGTGGGTCCATTTCATTCTCGAACGGCTGCATCACCGTTTTCAGCATTCAGGAAAAAATTTGGCGAACATCGTGTCGCGCACCGCGCCGATCCAAAAGCTTGCGCCGATGGACTACATCAAGAAGGGCAACATTTATTTTAGCTCGGAAGTGGAAGACGTTTTGCTGCCGCAAGTTTTGCAACTAGTCGGTGACGGGCAGCTCATGTTCGCCTCCGACATGCCCCACGGCGACCGCGAACGGTTCGCCGCCAAAATGCTGCAGGATAGAAAAGATATCAGCGACGCCACGAAGACAAAAATCTTAGAAACAAACCCAGCGAAGTTTTACCGCTTGCCTGGCTTCTAGCCGGTAGCCCTGTAGTGCGAGCAATCCCGTAGGGGCGGGTTTGAAACCCGCCCTTCTGAGGTTCTCAGCGAATCTCGAAGAGCATGACTTGGTGGTCATGCACGAAGGTGCCTGGGACATTTTCAACCCGGTCCGGTACCCAGCCTGCGATCGGATAGTCGTGCGATACTACCCGCGTGCCGGGCTTAAGTTGCCGTTCCAAGATTGGCCTGAGCTTGGCGTTGAATTCCGGCAGCATGTAGAGCGTCACCACCGTTGCCGGCGAGACATCGACGGTAAAAGCGTCCTGAGCGCGGAATTCCACCAAGTGATCGACTTTTTCTCGAAAAGCGTTGCTCCGCGCTCGTAGCACTAAATCTTCATCGATTTCAATGCCGACGCCGCGCACGCCGTATTGCTTCGCCGCGCGAATAATAATCGCGCCATCGCCGCTGCCGATGTCATAGATCAGATCTCCGGTTTTCACCCGCGCCATTTCGAGCATGCGGTCGATGACTTCCGGGGTCGAGCGCACGAACGGCACCTCGCCGTCAGTCCACAACGCCACCGACGAACCGCAGCCGGTGGCAAACAACCACAGCAAACTAAACATCAACCCTTTTAGAATCCGATTCATCATCTACCGCCTGTCGAATAATTCTTGCCGACTCAATCAACGAACCCACTTCGCGGCCGGGCTATTGGCCCCGGCCCAAGTAAGATAGTCTAAAGGGGATGCTCGCCCCCTTTGAAAACCCCATTGAGTGGTTCCACGCTGAAATCACCGTGGTCGGCAATAAATCCTTATAAGTGATTCGTTATCTGAGAACCAGCCAAAACAACCGCCTTTTTTTGCCGCTTGACGTTCTTGACATCAAGGACCGTTTGTTATGAACATTCGGCATCATCGCACACATTTCTTGGAGGGATGGCCATGCCTGTTTGGGACGATATTCTCACGCCACGCGACAAAGAGGTTTTTGCGCTCTCCGGTTTCGGCAAGGAAGCCGGTTTGGGCCAGCGACCGGCGCTATTGATCATCGACGTCAATTACAATTTCACCGGCGACAAGCCCGAGCCGATTTTGACATCGGTCAAACGCTTCCGCACCAGCTGCGGCGAGGAAGGATGAAGCGCGCAAGAAACATCTGCCGACGTTTTATACCACCGCCGAGGAGAATCGCGCCAACAGTACGGTTCTGGTTGGCGGTTGGGCGGCCAAGAGCAACCGAACCACGGAAGACATGACCGAGCAATGGGAAAAAGCTAATCAGATCGTCGAGGAAATCGCGCCTCAGCCCGGCGACATCGTCGTTCACAAACAGAAGCCCAGCGCTTTCTTCGGCACGCCGCTGATGAGCATGCTCACTGAAATCCATGCCGATAGTCTGCTCGTCTGCGGCACGACAACGAGCGGCTGTGTCCGCGCCAGCGTGATTGACGCGTTCTCCTTCAACATGAAAGTGTCGGTCGTCGAAGAATGCGTCTTTGACCGCGGCCAAGCCTCGCACAAGATCAATCTATTCGACATGGCGATGAAATACGCCGACGTGATTCCACTCAAAGAGGCGGTCGATTACATCCGCGCCTTGCCGGACAATCTCTATGCGCCGGCGCTGTGAGCATAATCGGAGGACTTCAACATGAGTGAGCCCAAGGCCGATCCAGTCTTGAATGCCGCGATCATGAAAGTCGTGGATAACCAGCTCCGC
The DNA here is from genome assembly GCA_016844625.1 of Deltaproteobacteria bacterium. Lineage (GTDB taxonomy): Bacteria > Desulfobacterota > Binatia > UBA9968 > UBA9968 > DP-20. The sequence continues at coordinate 77 of JAERMN010000308.1, read as the reverse complement.
GGTAATGACCCGCCGCAGACCGGGCAAACCTTCAAACGTTTGATGGCGGCCGGTCATTCCGAGGAGGAAGCCAAGCG
>JAERMN010000307.1 GCA_016844625.1 Deltaproteobacteria bacterium | reverse complement strand
TGCACCTTGGGGCGATGGGCTCGTATCCGATGGAACTCACTGGGCTGAGAAACAATTCATGCTTCGCCTCTAGGACACGACGTCATTCATGTCAAGCCGACTCCGTGCGCTCGTGAAGGTGAGTGTGACCTGATGTCAAATCACCGGTTGGTTTAAGACTTAGAAGTATGAAATTAAACGAGAGGATCGCAGTCCACCGCTGAAGACGTTCACACGAAAGTTCCAAGAAGGAAGAAAGTAAATGACTGCGAGCAAGGTATGAAAGGCATCGAGCACGAGATCATCGCGACTGCGCTACCGTATTGGGAAGCTGAAGCGACAATCGTTCGCCATTTTTTCGCGAGCAAGCCGACGCGCGAGGAACATATTTTTTGGCTCAAGGCGCAGCTGTGGAAGGAGCTTCACCCGGTGGACGGTTATTTCACCGGGCTGCAAAAGGAGTTGAACAATCTGGTGCGAAGCTTTGCCGAGATCGACAAAACCCAGGAGTTCAATCACTATGTGCTGATGGCCGACGTGCTTGAATATCTTCTCGGCCATGCGGTTTCCGCCGAAGATACTTTTCAATTGCCACAGGAGAAGAAACTTGGCGACATTCGTAGAAGCTACGCGAACTCGGGCTCGGCCGTCGATAAAGCCGCCGTGCTCGTCACCGAGGGCGGCGGCGCGCGCATGTTTCGCGAAGGAAGAAAGCTCAGAGGTGGCCGATTCGAAAAAATGATCGCGGCGGCGATGGCAGTCGTTTATCAAGACGAGAAGAACCATTACCAAGAGGCCGCGCGAGAAGCTGCCGGCGCAGTGCGCAACAAGCAGGACTTGGCCCAAATGAAAAAGGCGGTGAAAGAAGTAAGCCTGCAACGAGTTTACATGCGCAACGAAATGTTTAAACAACCGCTGACGAACGCCGAAATTAAGAGCTGCTTGGCATCTCATCTGCGTAAGCGCAGCTGATAACGAAGCTCATGCGGCTGCAAACCCTGCGAGACTAACCCTAGACTGTGCCCGTTATTTGCGATATGCGACACCCATACGAACGCACTGCCATGGGTTACTTTCGCAATTCATTCTTAGTTACCGCCGCTGGACTCGCACTCGGCGCGGTTCTCGGCTGGGGGATGACTCATACCTGGACCGGGGTTTTCTCGACCGTCTTTATCGTCGCGGTGCTGGCGATCCTCGAGGTTTCGCTGTCGTTCGACAACGCCGTGGTGAATGCGGTGGTGCTGAAGCAGATGACCCCGGTGTGGCGCCACCGTTTCATTACCTGGGGCATCGCCATTGCAGTCTTTGGCATGCGCATCGTCTTTCCGCTCGTTATCGTCGCGATTATCACGCGTATCGATCCGATTTCGGCGCTAGTCATGGCGGCGACCGATCCGGAGCGCTACTCGACCATCCTTACCAGCGCCCATATCACGGTTTCGGCGTTCGGCGGCGCGTTCCTCGCCATGGTTGGTCTCAGACACTTTTTCAACCATGAAAAAGACCTGCACTGGATCGGCGTCATCGAGCGCCCGCTGACACGGCTCGGGCGGATCGAGGCGGTGGAGCTGGGGCTGGTCCTGCTGCTGCTCTATTTTGTTTCTTCCTGGCTTGCTGGGTCCGAGCAGTTTGAATTTCTCGTCGCAGGGATTTTCGGCCTGGTGACCTATATTGCAGTCGACGGCGTCGCCGCGCTGCTCAATGTGGCATCGACGGTCACTGGCGAAGTAGTCCAATCCGGCGCGGCGTCGTTCCTCTATCTCGAAGTGCTCGACGCGAGCTTCAGCTTCGACGGCGTGATCGGCGCCTTTGCGCTGTCAAATAACCTTTTCATCATCGCCATCGGCCTTGGGATCGGCGCTATGTTTGTTCGCAGCCTGACGATCATGCTGGTGGAGCGGGAAACCCTCGCGTCGTATCGCTACCTTGAACACGGCGCGTTCTACGCAATCATCGCTTTGGCGGTGATGATGTTTCTGAGCACGGTCATAGAAATTCCCGAGGTCGTTACCGGACTGATCGGCGCGGCATTCATCGTGACGGCGTTTGTCGATTCGCTGCGCTACAATCGGCGCGCCGCTTCGTCCGAGCCGATTGCGGTCCCAGTAGCAAGCAACGGCGAGATTCTGAAAATTCAAAATCTCCAAGAGCCTGGTGTTAGACCGTTGCAAGAACCGGCCGAGACGAGCAGGCCGGAATCCCGGCTAAAGTGAATGAGGTCGGTTCCCGGATTCGCCGAACCTCGCAATTCGACATTCACTACATCAACCGCCCACAAGGAGTTCCAAGATGGCTGCAAACCATTCCGTTTACGCGCTGATGGTTGGCATGAGTGAAAACTGGTGGCGTGCGGGTATCATGCCTTGTTTGCGCAGTGACTTGGAACGCGACAAACCGGTTGCCTATATATTCTGGCTCATCGAGGGACCGAACGGTGCGGTGGTCGTCGATACTGGATATCATCCCGACTACGTCGCGCCGGAGTGGGCGCAGGGAAAAAACTTTATCGAGCCGCCCAAGTTGCTCGCGGAGCGGGGAGTCAGAGCAGATGAGGTCAAGACGGTTATCGTCACGCACTTTCATCAAGACCATTTCACCGGCATGGATTATTTCCCCAATGCGAATTTCGTCATGCAGCGCGCCGAATTGGAATTCTGGACCGGACCGCTGATGCGCCACGAAGTTTTCGACAAACAAATCCGCCCCAAAGTGCGTCCGGCGCTCGAAAGACTAAAGCAAGAAGGGCGGATCGAACTGATTGACGGAGATTTCGAGCTCTACCCAGGACTTGAGTTGCTCAAGGCCGGCGGCCACACGCCGGGATCGCAGATGATCGCGCTCCAGACGGCCGCCGGCAAAGCCGTCCTCTGCGGCGACATCGCCTACACCTACAAAAATATTCGCGATCATCACCCGGTCGGCTGGTACTACAACTTGGGCGACACCGTCGTTGCCCTTGATCGCGCCCTTGCCACCGCCACGCGACCCGATCTCGCCTTTCCCAACCACGACGCGGAAGTCATGCAAGGCAAGCGCGTCGTGCGCGTGGTTTGAGAGGTCAGTTAAAGCTGAAGAAGGACTCCGATATTTCACCGCGGAGACGCAGAGAATGCCGAGGAAAGACCATAAAAATCTCTGCGAACTCTGCGTCTCTGTGGTGCTTACTTCTTAGAAATCTTTGCCGCGGCAGACGATTTTGCCGCCGACCAGTCGGTGATCGCGCAAGCGCTTGAGGCCGGCAGCATCGATGTGGCGGCGCTCGACGGCGTCTTTAGCCGCGAACTTAAACAAAAGGGATTCACCATGCTCGCCGAGTTCAGCCAAGCCAACATTCGCACCATCGGCCTCGGGCTGATCGCCAAGACGAGTTTGATGCGCGAGCGCCAAGACGCGCTCGAAGAGATTCTCAAAGGGCTGAGCGAATCGGTGGCGTTTATTTTAAGCCAAGAGTCCAAACCGGTGGTGCTCAAGACGAGCATGCAGCATCTGCGGATCAGTGACCCGGCCACGGCCGAAGAGGGCTATCAAGATCCGGTAACCGGGCTCGACAAAAAACTTTTGCCATCTGTCGAAGGCCTGCGCAACACGCAACGGCTGCTCAAGCCGCGAGGATTATTAACGCTGCTGGCGGCGGCAGCAAGCCGAAACTGAGAACGTGTATCGTTCTCGTCGCCCAATCGGCTGCCGAACTCAACACGGGGAAGAATTTTAGAAAACCGAACCAGAGAAAAACAGCATCGACACTCAAGCGGAGCAACGTAATGCCGTAGCGCGCCATATGCGCGGTTAGACTTCGGTCGATCTGATCGAAACGGGACGCGAGCTTGGACATAAGAAGCACCTTCGGCACGATTTCAATCAAAGCAAATCTGTTGCTCCATACAACAGGCTTGGGCAAAGAATAATGGGCTTGGCGCATGATTAATGGGCACTGCGCGATTCTTGGCAAGCCGTCAGCCTTGTTATACAGTCGGGCCTAGTTCGCGGATAGTGATTTTCCGCGCGCGCGCAGCAACCGGGGCAGGAGGAATCGCATGGAAGTAAAGTCGGTCCAGGAACGGAACACCGAATTGATGATGCACAGCGTCAAGTTCGCCAAAGAAGAGCAGGGGCGGCGCAAGGGGCAGGAGGTTCTGTTCAAGTGGCAAGACGTTGAAAAGCAGTTGGGCGAACATAAACATATTTACGTCGTCGACGCGCGCCTCGGTTCGAACAACCACACGCATCGGCTTTGGTACGATGTCATCCCGCCGCATACGGAAGAAGGGCAGGATTGGCGCACGCTTGGCCATCGCCACACGGTGGAAGCGATCATTTATTTTCTCAAAGGCCACGGTCACAGCATCATTGACGGCGTGCGCTATGACTGGGGGCCGGGCGATTTGCTCAGCGTGCCGATGTTCTCTTGGCACCGTCACGTTAATGACGGCGATGAGCCGGTGTTGCGCATCGCCTCGACCACCGGTCCGTTGTCTTTGGCCTTGGGCCAAGCGGTGTATGAAGACGAGCGCTATCCCGAGTTTTGGGTATATGCTCAGGAAGGCGAGGACGCGCGCAAGACGTTGATCCCGGGCGGTGGATCGGCCGAAACTGGCAAGGTGGGCAACAATCGCGCCGCGGAAATGTACGCCGAGCAAGTCGCTTTCGCCATGCATGAAGAACAGCTCCGGCGGAATAGCAAAGTTCTGGTGAAACAGAAAGATTTAATTTTCGAACCGACCGCCATGGGCAACGTCGCTTATGTCGTCGATCCGCGCATTGGTTTTCACAGCAAGGCGCTGGGCGTGGTGATGGCGGAGATTCCGCCGGGAAAACGTTCCGGCGCGCACCGGCATCTTTATGATGAAATTAATTTGATCGTCGGCGGCAAGGGGAAAGTGATTGTCGAGGACAAGAGTTTCGATTTCGATACTTTGGACGTGCTGTCGATACCGGTTTTTCAGTGGCACCAGTATTTTAACACCGGCAGCGAGCCGCTGCGCATTCTCGGCATCAACACGCGGCTGGCGATGGACAATCTCGGTTTGTCGCTGACGCACCAAGGCGAGCACGCGGACCATGTGTGAGCAAGCAGGGCCCTCACCTCTGTCCTCTCCCGCAAGCGGGCGAGGATGTAACACGTGGACGTTTGAGTTTAACGGTTGGTTCATAAATCACCAAATTTACCGTTGACCACGATGCTCGCAGCGTGGAACATTTAAATGGAGTTTCCAAAGGGGGCGAGCATCCCCTTTGGTCAAGGGAGGGGTTCAATACCCCGCCCGCGAAGTGGCTTAGTTTATTATGGAGTGAAGGATGGAAATCAAGTTCGGACTTTTTAGTTGCGATTCCCACGCGCAAT
>JAERMN010000028.1 GCA_016844625.1 Deltaproteobacteria bacterium | reverse complement strand
GCCAGCCGGCTTCGATCATCTCGTCGCTGGTGTCACGAGTGTATTTCTGAATCATTTTCTTGCCGAACGACTTGTCAGTGATTAGCCGCTGCCATCCTTCCACGTAGGCTTTGAAAAATTCGTGGCGACCTCACGATTCGCTTTCAAATAACTTCGGCGCGTGACGTAGGCGGACTGGGGAAAGTAGATGCCGGTCTTGGCGAGATCGAGCAATGGCTGCGCGCCGGCGCTGCGCGCGCGCACGGATTGACTCAGAAGTCGCGTTTACGTAGGAATGAGTCTATAATTCGAAGCGCTTCCAAAGCGTCAGAAGTGGTTAAAGGAGAGTTTTCGAATGGCGAAAGCAAGAGTCGGTTACGCACTCGGCTATGGCAAGTTCACCAATGGCAGAGAAATGGCCGAGGTTATGAAGCAGGCGGAAGAGCGCGGCTTTGAGATGGCGTTTTTCTCGGAGACGATTGAACTGATGCGCGACTCAGTGAGCTCGTTAGCGGCGATTAGCCTCGCGACCAAAAACATGGTCATGGGGACAACGCAGATCGTACGCCTGCGCGGCCCGGTGGTGATGGCCCAGTCGTTGGCGACCTTGGACGAATTGAGCGGCGGCCGGATCACCGCCGCGCCGGGTGCTTGTACCAAGAGCCACGCGCGGGTGCACGCGCTACCGCAAGATGTCGGTGCCACGCCGACCGAAGTGCTGCGTGAATATATCGAGTCGATGCGTTTGCTGTTTAGCGGCGACAAGGTTTCCTATCACGGCAAGTTTGTTAACTTCGACAACGTCGGTTTGGGCTGGAAGCCGATTCGCCCGCATATCCCGTTCTACGTGCCAGCGACGGCGACCATCGGTCTGAAACTGGCCGGCGCGGTCGGCGACGGCGTGATTCTAAACGCGGTCTGTTCACCGGAATATACGGTCAATGCGCTGAAGATCATTAAAGCGTCGGCAGAGCAGGCCGGCCGAGATTTTTCCAAATTCTTTGTCGCGCAGATCATCAACTGCTCCATCGAGGACGATCACAAAAAAGCGCTCGATGCGGTGCGCTGGGAAGTGGCGACTAAACTTGACCCAGTGCAAATCTCTTTTATCGCCGCGCCCAAGATGCGCGTCGGCGAGCCGTATATTCACAAGGAAGACATTCCGCTATTCGAAAAGGCCCACGCCCAAGGCGGCATGGATGGGTTGATCAAGGCGATCCCCGACTCCTACGTCGAAGGCATGACTGCCAGCGGCACGCCCGATGAAGTGAAGAAGCGCGTGCAACAGTACCGCGACGCCGGCGTGCAGGTGCCGCTGCTTCGCCCCGCGGCGGCGCACCAGACTCAGCGGCTGCTGGATTTATTCGCACAATAATTGTCTCGGGTTTCGGTTTCGAGTTGGAATACGGAACGCGAGACCTGAAACTCGAAACTGTTTCCGAACCATGTACAAAGTAGGCATCGATATCGGCGGGACGTTCACCGACATGTTATTGGTTGGCGAAGATGGCTCCGCTGTTATCGGCAAGACTCTCACTACGCCGAGCGATCCCAGCCTCGCGGTGGAGAATGCCCTGCGTCCAGTGTTGGAGAACGGTTCGGTGAAAGCCGGTGAGCGCGGGACGCTGATTCATGGCACGACCCTCGTCACCAATGCTTTGATCGAGCGCAAAGGCGCGCCGACGGCATTGCTCACCACCGCGGGCTTTCGCGACGCCGTTGAGATCGGCCGGGAGCACCGTTACGAGCTTTACGATCTCAATCTCGATCTGCCCAAGCCTCTAGTGCCGCGCCATTTGCGTTTTGATGTGCCGGAACGGATGGACGCCGATGGCGGCGTGCTTGAAGCGCTGGACGAAGCGTTCGTTGGTAAACTGGTCGGCGAACTGCGCGACAAAGGCATCAAGGCGATCGGTGTCTGCTATCTCAACAGCTTTCGCAATCCGGCCCATGAAAAACGCACGGCGGAAATCATCGCCGAAGTGGCGCCAGAGATTCGCGTATCGCTTAGTTCTGAAGTCGTCGCCGAGATCCGTGAGTTCCAGCGCACCAGCACGACGCTAGCCAACGTCTACGTGCAAGAAAGAGTTTCGGATTATCTGGCGCAACTGCAAGCGCGACTGGACCAGATCGGTTTTCGCGGCAGCTTTTTCGTTATGCTTTCGAGCGGCGGCATCGCAACGCGCGAAACGGCGTCACGCTTTCCCGTGCGCTTGCTCGAATCCGGTCCGGCTGCCGGCGCGATTGCCGCCGCCGAAGCGGGTATGCGCTCGGGCCATGGCGATCTATTGTCATTTGACATGGGCGGCACGACGGCGAAGCTGTGCGTGATCGACGACGGCCAGCCGTTGAAAACTCATGAGTTCGAAGTCGACCGTGTCTATCGCTTTCGTAAAGGCAGCGGTTTGCCGATGCGCATCCCGGTCATCGACATGATCGAGCTCGGCGCCGGCGGCGGCAGCATCGCGCGCGTCGATTCACTCGGCTTGCTCAAAGTCGGTCCGGATAGTTCGGGCGCCGATCCTGGACCCGTCTGTTACGGCCAAGGCGGCACGCAGCCGACTGTGACCGATGCCGATCTTGCGCTCGGTTATCTTGACGCCAATTATTTTCTAGGCGGCAAGATGAAGCTCGATTTGGACGGCACCCAGAAAGCGCTCGAGCGTTTGGGCAAACCGCTCAATATGACCGCCGAGCAAGTCGCCTGGGGCATCCATCAGATCGTCAATGAAAACATGGCCAACGCGGCGCGCGCCCACCTCGGCGAGCGCGGCAAAGATCCGCGGCGCCTGCCGATGTACGCCTTCGGCGGCGCGGGACCGGTGCACGGCTATCGGGTCGCGGAAATCCTTCGCTTGCCGGCGCTGATCTCGCCCTTCGGCGCGGGCGTCGGTTCGACGTTCGGTTTGCTCGCGGCGCCGCTGGCGTTCGACTTCGTGCGCAGCGCATACAGCCGGCTCGATCAGCTCGATTGGCAATTCGCCAACGGCTTACTCTATGACATGGCTGAAGAAGGGCGCAAAGTTTTGCAAAGTTCGGGCTTGAGTTCAAATGAAATTACTTACCAGCACAGCGCGGACATACGCTACGTCGGACAAGGCCATGAAGTATCGGTGGCGTTGCCCGGCGGTGTTCTTAACGCCAACGATCTGGCGGCCATCGTGGCGGAGTTCGAACGAACCTATGCAGCGCTTTACGGCCGCAAAGGTCCCGATGTTGCCCTCGAAGTGATCAACTGGCGCGTGGTGGCGAGCGGACCGCGCCCGGATATGAATTTAAAGCTGCCTCATGATAGTTCTAAGCGCGGCGACGCGCGCAAAGGTTCGCGCCTGGCATTTTTCCCTGAGAAGAATGGTTTTGTCGAAACGGCGATCTATGATCGCTATGCGCTTCAGCCGGGCATGAAGTTCAATGGGCCGGCAATTGTCGAAGAGCGTGAATCGACGTTGATCGTCGGCGTGCGCGGCCGCGCGCGAGTGGACGAGCGATTAAATGTAGTTGTCGAACTGAGCGAGCTGCATGATGAAAAATAGCGCGATGGATCCGGTTACACTAGAGGTGATCTGGAACCGATTTCTCTCGGTAGCCAATGAGCAGCAGGACACGCTGATTCGGACGGCCTTCAGCACGATTGTCCGCGAGAGCCAGGACCTCGCCTGCGGCATGTTCGACACCAAGGGGCGGATGATTTCGCAGTCGATCAGTGGCACGCCGGGGCATATCAACGCCATGGCGACGTCGATGAAACATTTTCTTGCCGCGTTTCCGCCGGACAAATTGGCGCCGGGAGATGTCTTGATCACCAACGATCCCTGGCAAACCGCCGGACAGATCAACGACATCACGATCACCACGCCGATTTTTAAGAACGGCAAAATGGTCGCGCTGTTTGCCAACACCTGCCACAGCGCCGATATCGGTGGGCGTATCCTTTCCGCTGAGGCGCGGGAAGTTTTCGAAGAGGGACTGCGTATCCCGATCATGAAGCTGTTCGACCGCGGCGAGCCCAATCGCATTCTCATGCAAATTGTCCGCACCAACGTGCGCCAGCCCGACGAAGTGATCGGCGATTTTTACGCGCAAACGGCGTGCAATGAAACCGGCGGACGGGCGCTGCTCGAAATGATGGATGAGTTCGGCTTAGATTCGATCGATAGCGTTGCCGAAGAAATCATTTGGCGATCCGAAGCCGCCGTTCGTGCCGAGATCGCCAAGCTGCCAAGCGGCGAATGGAGTAACGAAACCTGGAGCGACGGTTTCGAGGAGCCAATCGTCGTGCGTTGCACGGTGAAAGTCGCCGGCGATGAAATCTTTATCGACTTTACCGGCTCATCGCCGCAGAGCACGCGCGGCATCAACGTCGTGCTGAATTACACTCACGCCTATGCGAGCTTTGCGATCAAAGCCGCGATCTGTCCCGACGTGCCGCATAACGAGGGCAGCTTTCGTCCGGTGCACGTGAGCGCGCCGCCGGGGAGTATTCTCAACGCTCTCGATCCGGCACCGGTGGCGAGCCGACAAGTGATCGGCCATTTTATTCCGAGCGCCATCTTCGCGGCGATGTCCGGCGCAATGCCAGGCCGATTGATGGCGCCCGGCGCCGATCCAATTTGGTTGAGTGTCTGGCGCGGTCAGAATCCGCCATTTACATTGACCGTTTTTCAAGTCGGCGGCACCGGCGCGCGGCCGACGAAAGATGGATTAAATGCGGTCGGCTTTCCCAGCGGTGTTGCTGGCGTGCCCGCCGAAGTGATCGAAAGCCTTTCGCCAGTGGTGCTGAAGCGGCGCGAATTGCGTGGGGATTCCGGCGGACCGGGAACCTGGCGCGGCGGGCTTGGCCAATTGACTGAATTCGCTCGGCGCGGCGCGGGCAAGTGGAGCGTCAGCTCCATCGCCGACCGCACGGAATATCCGGCGCCGGGACTGCTCGGCGGCAAGGAAGGCGCGCGGGGCGAAGTGACCATGGGCGATGGCGCAAAGCTTCATGCCAAAGCGCTCAAGGATTTAAAAGAAACTGATGTGATTCACATCAATCTTCCTGGCGGCGGCGGCTACGGCGATCCGTTTGAGCGCGACCCGCAAAAGATTCTTTGGGACGTAATCGAAGGCTATGTCACAGCGGAGGCAGCGGAGAAAGATTACCGCGTGGCAATTCGTTATCAAGGCAATGCCCAGGACTTAGTGAAGTTGCCGGGTGATTGGCATATCGATGAGGCGAGGACGGCTGCGCTTCGAGGCGCTCGGTAAGCGAATTTCAGATTCCAAATTCCAGATTCCAAATCGAGTAAATCTGCAATGTGGAATTTGTAATTTTGAATTATGAGCGAGGCGAAGACATGGAGCTAAACGGTAGAGTCGCGCTCGTGACCGGTGGCGCTGGCGGGATCGGCGGCGCGGTCGTGCGCAAGTTAGCCCAAGCTGCTGTCAGTGGCGTGGCGATTAACTATCGCAAGTCGAACCAAGAGGCTGAGGAGCTTGCCGCTGAGGCTGAGCGCAGCGGCGTGAAGGCGATCGCTATTCAAGCGGATGTGCAGAGCGACGCGCAGGTGCGCGCGATGATCGGCAAGATTGCCGATCGCTTTGGGCGCTTGGATATTGTCGTCAACAACGCCGGTGTGACGCATTGGGTGAAGTTGTCGGATTTAGACGGCCTCACCGATCCGATCTGGGATGAGATTCTTGACGTGAATGTGAAAGGCGCGTTTCGCTGCGCCCGCGCGGCGCAGAAATTGCTCGAAGCGAACCAGGGCATGATCGTCAACGTGTCGTCGATCTCCGGCGTGTTGGCGCCGTCCACAATGTCATCGCTCGCTTATGGTACGGCCAAGGCGGCGCTGATCTACATGACGCGGGGCTTAGCGGTGGCGATGGCGCCCAAGGTGCGAGTGAACTGCGTCGCGCCGGCATTTACCGACACGCCCTGGATGAGCCAGCATTTCGGCGCGGATTACCAGCAGGTGATTGCCAAAGCGTCTGCCGGTTATCCGCTGCAGCGGATCGCGACACCGGAAGATATTGCGGGTGCGATTGTCGGCTTGATTACCGGCGGTGATTTCGTTACCGGGCAGACCCTGATTGTCGATGGCGGATTGAGTCTGAGTTAGCGATATTCAACTGAGTGTCATCCTGAGCGCCAGCGAAGGATCTGCTTTTTCCGATGCCGTAGCGCAAAGCAGATTCTTCGCCTGCGGCTCAGAATGACACCAGATAAAATTCGAAAACACGAAGAGAGATTGGCAATTACGTGGACAGAACCCAATTAATTTCTGAATTATACGCTAGCCGGCTGGTCGCAGTGGTGCGTTCGAGAAGTCCGGAGGACGCGCTTAAGCTGGCAAATGCCGCCGCCGACGGTGGCATTAAATTTATCGAGATCACGTTCAGCGTGCCGGGCGCGTTGGATGTGATTAAAGAATTGTCCCGCCGCCGTGGCATACACGTCGGCACCGGCACGGTGCTGGCGTTGCAGCAGGCCGAGCGGGCGATTGGCGTGGGCGCGGAATTTATTGTCTCGCCGTCACTGGAATTGAATCTCGTCGGCTTGTGTCACACTGCCAATATCGCCTGCTTTCCCGGTGCGGCGACGCCGACGGAGATCATCGCGGCGCAGCGGTCGCGCGCCGATCTGGTGAAAATTTTTCCGGCCGATTTGGTCGGCGGGCCGTATTTCATCCGGCAGATGCAGGGGCCGTTTCCCGACGTGCGCTACATGGTCTCGGGCGGCGTCACTTTGAAAAATGTTAAAGACTACGTCCAGGCCGGCGTGGTTGGCATCTGTCTCGGCAGCGCCTATCTCGGCGGCTTGCTGGAGAAAAAAGGCAAGAAGCCGTTCGTACTGGAAATGCAAAAATTCGTGAAGGCGGTCGCCCAAGCGCAAGCAAAGAAATCAAAACTAAAATGAAAAAGATTCAGCTAACAGTCGCCTGTGAAGATTACGACCGGATGCGGCCGCTCAAGGACGGCATCGTCAAGCCCGAGGGCATCGAGCTAAATTATCTCGTCATGCCGGTGGAGGAGATTTTCTGGCGCATGATGAAATACGAAGAGTTCGACGCCTCGGAGCTTTCGATGGGCGCGTTTTTGACCGCGGCGTCGCGCGGGCGGCGGCCCTTCGTTGCTATTCCAGTGTTTCCGTCGCGCACGTTTCGCCACCGCTGCATTTTTGTCCATACCGATTCGGGCATCAAGTCGATTCAAGATTTGCCCGGCCGGCGCATGGGTGTGCCGGAGTATTCTATGACTGCCGCGGTTTGGCTGCGCGGCATGTTCGAGCATGAGTACGGCGTGCCGCCGTCGGAAATTAATTGGGTGCAAGCGGGCGAGGAGCATCCGGGACGAAAAGATCGCGTCGATTTTGACATGCCGGCAGGCGTGCGCATGGAAAGCCGGCCGGACACCACGCTCAACGCGATGATCGAGAGCGGCGAGATAGACGCCATGATGTCGCCGCGCATGCCGACCTGTTTTCTCCAGGGTTCGCCGAAAGTGCGGCGGCTGTTTCCGAACTACCGGCAAGTGGAGATGGAATATTTTAAAAACACCGGGCTGTTTCCAATCATGCACGTCATGGTGATCAAGCGGTCGATTTACGAGAAAGAGCCGTGGGTGGCGCAGACGCTTTATAAAGCGTTCTGCCTGGCTAAAGAGATCTGCATGCGCGATCTCTACGATACGAATATTTTGCGCGTGAGCCTACCGTGGACGTCGGCCGAATACGAAGATACCACTGCGCTGATGACGACGGACTATTGGCCTTACGGCCTAGAACCCAACCGAACCAATTTAGAAACGCTGCACGGCTATCTTTGCGAGCAGGGCTTGATCAAGCAAAAATTAAACCTCCACGAGCTTTTCGCGCGCGAGACCGTGGAAGCTTTCAAGATATAGACTTTAGAGACAGAAAAGGTTCGCGTCCCATTTTTTTCCCATGAACACTGGAACCGCCGTTGGGTCTTAAACGGCTTGAACGGAGCGAAGCGGTTAAATGGCGTGAACGTTTTGCACGTGCCGCGTTTTGAAGAGCGGTTGAACGATTGGAACGTTTAGGTTCTTACTGTTGCGCATTTACCCTTGGCACAAGCTCGCAATTCAAATAATATCTCCTCAGCGCCGATCTGGGATGTGGTGACTTCGACGCCGCCGGTTTTCGGATGGCATGTCCTGCCGTACGTAGATCTGGCGTTTTGACTGACTGAAAAAGGGCGAAAGAAAGTCGAGACGTAAAAGTCCGACGCCCGACCCGACACCAAAAAAATAGCGGACAACCCAAAAGGTCAATAAGGCATGCCTGACCCCCAACCTTTAGGAAATGATCTTCGGCTGCGAGAGTAGACGTCGTCCCTTGCAGCCGAAGCCCGTTCACTTTTCAGAATCCATATTTCTCGACCGCCGCCATGGCCGTATTAAAGACGGGCTTGAGTTCTGCCCGGGTGCTGACGTCACGGTAAGCATCGCGCACGGCGTCGTCTTTGAATACGTCCCCGACAGGAATGGGACGTTCCAACCTGCCTCTCTTGACCATCTCTTGAATAATTCGTTCGAGCGCGTGTCGCTCTATGCCTCCGTCCATAGGAAGCGCCCAACTGTCAACTCTGTCCGGCGCTGATGCAATGAAGAGTCGCTGCTCGTCTTGGTTGTGGGTGAGCTTTCTTAATCGCGCTTCGAGGTCGTGGAGATATTCGAAGTTCTTCACGTCGCGCATAAACCAGAATGTGCGAGTGATGGCCCGGAAATAAGCTTTCAGCTCATCGCCGCGCTGTTCAATAGTTCTTCGCGGCGCCACGGTGACCTTGCCTGGTCGCCGTGGAAAGACTTTGTTGGGGTCGAGGATGACCGGGTAACCTTCTTTCTCCAATTCATCTGAGAAGGGCGGCGACGACGTGATCGCGTTTACTTTTCCGGAGCGAAGCATATCGATGTGGGCCGGGTTGTTGCGGTAGCCGAACACCGGGTCTTGGACCATTTCTACCTCGGTCTCCGGGTTGACGCCGGCTTCTTTTAGAGCCTCTTCGATGAAAAATTCGACGAGGCCGCCGCCGTCGGCTGAATTCTCCCGCACGCCGATCTTGCCGCCGCGGAGTTTGCTCATGTCGGTGATATGTTTGGAGCCATACCATTTGAGAAATGGCGTGTAGCGCCAGCCGCCAACGATGTAGACATCGGCGCCTTGAACCCGCTGAGTGATGGCCGATTCCGTGTCTACCGCGGTGGCGATGTCCACGCCGTGTTCTTTTATTGCGAGTCCAAGGGTCTGGCTTTCCGATGGGCCCGGCAGGAGCCCGCCGCGCTCGTATTCATAGCGGGTGAGACCTTCCTGTTTGAAAAAGCTCTGTTCTTCGGCGACGTAAATGGCGACCCAATGGCCGACGTGGTAGTTGACGTTAGCGATGAGAAGCGGTTGATCCAAAGTGCTCATGACGATTCTCCTTTTCCTAGCTCCTTGTTTCCAGTGTGGACAAAACTGAAGTCATAGATGCTCTCCGGCGGGACTTCTTTTTCTACGTTCAAGACTTTTCTCTGCAGCGAGATCATTGTCTCCTGGAGTCTTCGCGGTATGGAGCCGTCTTGTGAAAAAAGCTTGAGCCCGGTCCTGTAGAGCTCCAGGCCGTCGGCCTCGGAAGACTTCGTGGCTTTGGCCAGCCTGGCGACGACTTCCTTTTCGTTGGCCTTGAGCCAGTAAAACGTCTTGAGGGCGCCGCGGATGAAACGGCGGACGAAGTCCGGCTTCTGAGAAATATTTCTCTCCGTCGCCACCACGCCTGCCGAGACAAACTCGATGTGGTCGCCGAAGAAAAGCAATTCCTTGAAGCCCTGCCTGCGCGCAACGATCGTTTCAGGGTGGGTCAAGACCGCCGCGTCTACCGCGCCGCTCAAGAGAGCAGCGAGTCTGTTGGGCGGAGGCTCGATGGCGCGCAGAATGACGTCCCGCATGGGTTCCATGCCGAATCGGGGCAGCAGCTCGCGGGTCATCTGATCCAGCGCGGCGCCAAAACTGGAAACCGCCAGCTGCTTGCCTTTGAGATCCTGGATGCTTTTCATATTTTTCGTCCCGAGGACGAACCACGACGGACGAGTATCAAAGGCCATGATGATCTTGAGCGGCGCACCTCTCATGATGGCGCCACCGCCTGCCCCGAGCATCTGGCTGTAGTCGAAGCTTCCGGCGATCAGCCCCTGAATCCCCTGGAGCATTCCCGCCATGATCGGTTGAAGCTCGATACCTTCTTCTCTGTAGAAGCCTTTTTCTTTGCCGACGTGGTAGACGAAGCTGGTGATGTTCGGCGTGCCAGCCACATGAATTTTCGCTTCGTCCAAAGCGAAGGAGACGCGGTTGTCGCTTAAGCCAAATGCCAGCGACAAAACTATGAGCAATGTTACGCGCGAGCGCTTTGCTTTGGGCCTAAACTCCATGGAGCCCCCCCTGGGTTGCCAATTACTTCGGTTCATTTCCGATCGAGCGACTATCACTGCCAATGATATCGGCGTGAATAGTCTACAATGTCTCTCTTTACCGCTTAGCCCAACCGCGGTCAAACTGATTTGTGAATATTCAGTTTCTATTGTTCAGTTAACAAAAAACCAGAAACATGTACCGAACACGCGATTGCTTGACCCGGCGGGCAAGCGCGGATACAAGGGACAATGCGAGCAAAAAAACAACGGGAGTGTGTATGTTGTCCTTAATAATTGTTGCACTTGTTATCTTCGGCAGCGCACTGCAGGCGGTTTCTGCTGAGAAACTTGACCGGATTCGCATGGGCTATTCATCTATATCCAGCAGCCGCATTGCGCTTTGGGTTACCAACGATATGGGTTTTTTCAGGAAAAACGGTCTCGCCGCGGAAGTTATCATCACGCCGGGCGTCCAAGGGACACAAGCTCTCATCGCCGGCGAGCTTCAGTTCTATCTTGGCGGCGTCGACTCTGCGGCGCTGGCAGCTGCCAGAGGTTCTGACCTGGTCGCTTTGGCCACCGCAGAGCCGATCGAATACAAACTGATCACCCAACCAGGTGTCCAAACGGCCAAAGATCTAAAAGGCAAAAAGATCGTCGTCGACCGGGTCGGCGGCACGAGCTACTATATTTCGCTCCAAATACTTGAAAAGGTCGGCTTGAAGACCGGCGATGTCGAACTCGTACAAGTTGGGGGTGGGGGAAATCAGAGAGTAGCGGCATTCAAATCAGGGCTTGTCTCGGGTGTGGTCACGGCCACCGACCGCTTCGAGCAATTAAAGATTCCTTATTATGCTTTGGCCGACGCGATGGAAATGGGCATCAAAGTCATGGGGAATTCTTATCTCACGACACGAAGTTTTCGCGACCAAAATAAGGAAGTGGTCCTACGTACGATGAGGGCGTTGGTACAAGGCCGACGGTGGGCTAAGGACCCGAAAAACCGCCAAGAAGTCCTACGGATATACAATCGCTATCTCCCCAGCACGGATCCTTCCTTCATGGATCATCTCTATCGTCGAAACGTGGAGCCGATTCCGATCTATCCGTATACCAATGTCGAAGACCTGCGTATTTTCCTCTCCTACTTGACAGACGCGAATCCAACTTTACGCAGCTTAAAGCTCACGGAGTTTGTCGATAACAGCTATCTCAAGCGCGTCGAACAGGAAACCGGCAGCTAGCGCAAGTTCGGCCGCCAAGTCGCCAGAGTCGCCGCGGTGGACCAATCCTTGCCGCAAATATAGTCCGTGAAAGAAGGTTTCAGATCGCCGAGCACGCCCTGAAGCGTGATCCAAATCAGGATCTCGTTGGCCACTCCCGCTCGTTCGAGAGTTTCCGCGGTGGCTTTGTTGACCATCTCTTGACCCTTGGCGTCTTTCACTAAGTCGAGGAACTCCAAGTCCAGCGCCGTATCGATGGAGCCCATCTTGGGTCCGCCGATATCTCCGGAAAAACTGCCGCTCGCCAGCACCGCGACGTTACCGTCGTAGCGATTGCGGAGGTATTCGCCGATTTGCTGGCCGAGGCGGAAACATCGCGCGGCAGTGGGTCGGGGCGGCAGCATGCCATTGATGTGCAACGGCACGATCGGTAGGTCCATGTGCGGTGTCAGCAGACTCAACGGCACCATGAAGGCGTGGTCCAGGATCATTTCCCGGGAGTAACTGAAGTCGATGCCGCTTTCGATGCCGTAGTTGAGCAGTCCTTTAGCCATCGTCGTGTCCACTTTCAAAGTGGCGCGAGGAATGTTCAGCTCTGACAATTCCTTGGGCGCGGGGCCGGTGCAGGTATCAGAGACGCCAAGACAAAACATCGGTGCGTTGTTGTAGAAAAAGTTAGTCACGTGATCGCTGGTCAAAATTAGCAGACAATCGGGAGAAGCTTCCGACAAGCAGCCTTTCAAATGACCGAAAGCAGAGTCGAGCTTGCTCTGCACGTCGGGCGACATCTTGTCCGGGCGCGACGTGATATTGGGATTGTGCGGCGCGGCGAGCCCCAGGATGACCTTACCCATAAAACTATTCTCCTCGTACTTGTTTGAAGTAGATGGCCGGTTTGAGATCCATCAGCCGTGAAAACTGCCAGAGCAGAAAGCTGTGCACGCCCATCCGGTAAAGTTCACCGGCATTGACGTCTCGCAGCGCCTTGAACTCGAAGTCCTGCAAGTCATAGCCTTTGAGAACTTCACTGGGATCCTGCTGGTATTTTTGTTGCAGTTCCAAATCATTGAATAAGGCGAACAAAAGTTTGTCAACTTGATACAGGCTCATTTGGCTTTCCTCAGCTCTTCGTTAAGCGACGGATCATGGTGAAATCATGATCTTCTCGGGACTTACCTCGCGGTTAATCCTAAGGGTCTTTCTCTATTCTTAACTGTCCCGCGTGCTCGGCGCAAATATCTCCTTGATGTCGAGGCGGCGCTCGGTGAGTCCTTGTTCAGCTGCATAATCCAGCAGCGTCTCAAGGACGACTTGGTTCTTCTCGATCGAGTAGGGCCAGGGATCGGGACCGAGCAGGGCGCGCTCCTCTTCTTGTTCGGCGCCGAACCAGGCTAGAGACGAGCGGCGGTGGTCGGCCCAATATCGATAGGCTTGCTGCTTGGCAGCTTCGAAGGCGCTTACGAGATGGGTCGCTACAGCGGGATTGTGCTGGAGCACTTCGTCTTTAACCACGATAAGATGGCGAATCGGAAAAATGCCGGTGCGGCGATAGTAGTCGGCCTCGACTTCGCGGTAGTTGGGCCAGAGCCGGCGCACGACTTTGTTGATTGTAGAGGCGTCAGCCCCACTATCCGAAAGGATTTGGGCGTCCAATTCGCCCGTCTTCAGCAAATCTTGCATCTTTCGACCGGCAGGTGCGCGCTCAATGCGGAGCCAGGGCGGCGGAGACCAGCCCGGCATATCCTCGGACCCGTCCGAGACCCAGTGGATCTCGCTTGGCCGCACATCAAACTCATGCTGCAGCAGGCCGCGGATCCAGAGCGCGATTGGATTGAAATGCGCATGGACACCAATGCGGCGACCGCGCAGATCCTCCGGCCGCGCGATATGGGAGTCCATGCGAGTGATCGGCACTCCTCGGCTTTTTAAACCTAGGTACTGCGCGATCTGAAGCTCGCAGACGTCGAATTCCAAGTTGCGAACGAAGCGGGTGTGACGCTCCGCGGAAGGGAGCGGAATAATCGTTAGATCTAAACCCGGAGTGGGAACAGTCTCGTCGATAAGCGGGCGTGTCCGGTCGTAGTCGCCGCAGGATAACGATAGGCGGATATTAGTCATGCGTTCTGCTTAAAATGATTTCGATTCGTTATAATATTTTCGTGTTAGTTTCTTTTTCTAATATGCGACTGAACTGGCGCATGCCTGTCGTCCTCGCATCTAAGATAAGGCGTTGCTAATGTCAAGCCACCAGCGGGTCGCCTGAAACATTTTTGGTACCGCGAGTGACCCTATTACAAACGATAAGCTGTATGAGCACAAAGACCACCAATGCCGGCATATTCCTACTAGCAGGGATACCAACGATAGATTTACTTTGATCGTGTGCGGTAGTAGAAACAAAGCGTTGATCTTTTTTGGATGAGCCCACGAGATCATATATGACTCCGAAAATTTGAGATCTCACCGAATGCTCAAGCCAATAAAAGATAGGTGACTGCTATAACCAATATCACCAGAACTTTCGGCAGTTTTCCGAAGTGAAATTAAGCTTTGACGTATTCGGCCTTTTAGAAACGGAGCAACTTGGTGGATAGTCCGGCCAGATTTAGCGCGCAAGGCCGGCTGCTGACATTCGTCATTGCAGCTGTAGTCGTTCTTCTGCTTGCAGCTCCGCTGGTCGTATTATTTGTTACTAGTTTACGGCCCCCTTCCGCTCTTCCCCTCGATCCAGGTACGTCTCTCGAAAATTATGGGACGATCTTTTCCAGCCCAAGAATGCTTAAGGTGTTGGTAAATACCGCCATCTATGGCGCCGGCGCTCTTGTCCTGTCGCTTACCTTGGGCGCGATCATCGCCTTTCTGGTGGAGCGCACCGATATTCCTTTTCGCTCTACGATCTACTCAGCGATGTTGGTATCGCTGGCGGTGCCGACGATGTTGAAAGCATTTGGTTGGGTGCTGCTTTTATCGCCGGGACTCGGATGGATAAATTATTTGCTGCGCCAGGGTTTCGGCCTAGAAGGGGCAAGCGGGCCTCTCAATATTTACACGATGACTGGAATGATTTTCGTCACGGGCATTGGGCTCAGCAACAACGCGTTTTTAATGCTGAGCCCGTTGTTCCGACAGATGAACCCCGAATTCGAAGAAGCGGCACAAACGTCGGGCAGTAAAGCGTTCACGGTGCTGCGCAAGGTGACGCTGCCGCTTTTATTGCCCGGTCTGTTATCTGCTTTGATCTACTTCGGAATGGTATTGGTCCAGGTGATGGAAACCGCGCTTGCGATCGGGGTGCCCGGCGGAATCCGCGTGCTCAGCGTGCACATCTATTTATTAACCAAGGCGGAAGACGGCATTCCTTTGTACGGTCTGGCAGCGGCCTTCGGCGTCGTTTTGCTGCTGCTCGCGCTGTCGCTGATGGGAGTCTATTTCTGGCTAACCCGCCAGCAGGATCAATTCAGCGTCGTCACCGGGAAATCCTTCAGGCCACGCCAGCTCAAGTTAGGCCGTTGGAAATACATCGCGTTTTCGTTTGTGATGATTGTTATTGCTTGCTACGCCATGCCGATGCTGATCTTGGTTTGGGCGAGCCTTGTGAAAGTTTACCAGGCGCCTTCTCTCGAAGCGTTGAGCCAGGTAAGCCTGCAAAGCTATTTCCGCACGTTGGCCAATCCGCTGGTGCAGCAAAGCGCGGCGAACACATTGACGCTCATGGTGATCGCGCCGACGCTAGCGGTCTTTATCGCGTTTTGCGCCAGTTGGCTCTCGGTAAAACGGAAGATGCGGTGGGTTGAAGTTTTCGCGATAACGCCCATGGGCGTTCCCAACGTCGTCCTGGCGCTCGCGCTCTTCCTGATCTATGTCATGACGCCGATCCACGGCAGTATCTGGGTTTTGATCATCGCGCACATTGTCGCCCACCTGCCTTTCACTACCCGCGTGTTGAGCGCGGCGCTGCTGCAACTGCACAAGGAGTTGGAGGAAGCGGCGCACGTCACCGGCGCGACCACGGCTCGAACCCTACGCACGGTCACCGTGCCTCTGGTTTTGCCCGCGGTGGTGAATGGCTGGCTATGGGCATTTTCCGCTACGCTGAGAGATTTTACTTTCGCGATCTTTCTAATGACGGGTCGGAATATGGTATTGCCTTCGGCGATGTGGGTTTTGTGGAATGTTCCTGATATCTCAGGCACGGCCGCGCTTGGCACTGTCTACATGTGCGGATTTGTTTTCGTGACGATCGCCGCGCGCTACGTGGATCAACGACAGAGAAAAAAGGCGGGTTGGGAAGTCGGTTAGAGTCATTATTGAAAAAACGCAGCAGTCGACAAAGGAGTGAACATGAAGATCGATGATCGGAGAAAATTTCTTGCAGGGGTGCTTTGTTTCGGGATTCTCTTGCTCGCCGCAGTGCCTGCATTGGCTCAGGTATTCGGAAAGACCTATGAGGACATATTGGACCGAGCCAAGAAAGAAGGAGAATTGCGCCTGTGGTGGGAAGTTCCGGGCGAACGAGGCCTGGGAGAGCAGTTCGAGGCCGCTTTCAAGAAGCGCTTCGGCTTCACGCCGCGCGTGAGTCTGACACCCGTCACCAGCCCCGATTCAATACTTAGGTTCCTGACTGAAGTTAAAGTGGGGCGTGTCGACGCCGACCTGCTTTATGCGGGCGCGAGCGACATCGCTGGACGGCCTGAGAGGCTCGCGCTTTTCGAGGATATCGATACTCCGCTGGTCAAGATTTTTAGCCCAAAGTTTAAGGGGGTCGAAGGAGTTCTCAAAAACGTCGCGGCGTGGAAACGTCCCTATTCGGTGGACGTGACAACGCTGGCATCAGGCATTGTCTACAATACGAAGAGAACCAGCGCCGATCAATTGCCGCGGACCTACGCAGAATTTGCCGAAGGCAAGGGCTTTGCCGACCCGAAATGGAAAGGCAACTTTGCTATCAATACTATCGGGCCCGCCAGCCCGCTCGCGGATATGGCGATCCACGGGTATTGGGATATAGAGAAGCAGAAGAAAGTTCTGCAAATGCTTCTCGCCAACAAGCCGCTGATCAAGCGCAGCAGCGGCGACGTGCGCATGGCTGTGGCCCTGGGAGAAGTGGCGGCGGCGACGGCTAATATCGGCGGCACTGAAGGTTTGAGGAAGGAAGGCTATCCGATCCAGACCAAATTATTCGAGGATGTGATGATCGTCGGCTCGATCGGTCTTACGATTCCGAAGGGTGCGAAGAGCCCGAACCTGGCGTTGCTCTATCTTGCTTTTATTTTAGAGGACGGGTTGCCGCTGGTTGAGCGGATAAACGGCGAGGGCACTTTTGTTGATCCACGCTCCCAGCTTGCGAAAACGCTCAAAGCCATGCCGACGGCGAAAATATTGGAATGGACTGCAGAGGAGATCGTCGCCGGGCAGCGCGACAAGGTCAGAAAGGCTCTCCAGGCTCTCATGCCTTAGGAGCGAGTACTGGGGAAAGCGTGCGCTGCGATCTACTTAACGACGCTAAAAGGGTTTTGTCTCAATGTTACGCGTAGAGGGGCTCAATAAAGCTTTCGTTACCGGAGAGGGTAAGATTGACGCGGTTCGCGACGTCTCCTTCGAGGTAAAGACGGGCGAGTTTTTCGCGCTGTTGGGGTCTTCCGGCTGTGGCAAAACAACGACGCTTCGATGTATTGCGGGTTTGGAGATTCCCGACTCTGGAGAGATTTGGATCAACGATAAGCCGGTTTTCTCGAGCAAAAAAGGCTTGCTGGTTCCGGTTCATGAGAGAGAAATAGGCATGGTGTTCCAATCCTATGCCGTGTGGCCGCATATGAGCGTTGCGCAGAATGTCGGTTACCCGCTCACACATGGCCGGCATCGGCTAACAAAAAGTGAAACCGCCCAAAGGGTAAAAGAAATCTTGCAGCTCGTTCAGATGGGCGAGCTAGGAAAACGTCCTGCCTCGCTGCTGAGCGGCGGGCAGCAGCAGCGCGTGGCTGTGGCGCGAGCTTTGGTGGCTCAGCCGGAGCTGCTGCTTTTCGACGAACCCTTGAGCAACCTGGACGCCAAGCTCCGGGTGGAGATGCGCCATGAGTTGCGCGATCTCTTCGAGAGATTGAAGCTCACCGCGTTGTACGTCACCCACGATCAGGAGGAGGCGCTGGTCTTATCGCACCGCATCGCGGTCATGCACGGCGGGCAGGTCGTCCAACTGGGCGCGCCGATGGAGATCTACAAAGAGCCGGCGAATTTATTCGTCGCGGGATTTGTCGGTACGACCAATGTGATTCAAGGGCGCGCCTTGTCGAACGAGCCAAATGATTCCGGCCGTGTGGAGACTTCCCTCGGACCGCTTCGCTGTCCGCTGCCGCCGAGTATAAAGGCGGGTCAACCGGTCTCTGTGATGTTCAGGCCGGAAGCCGTAATGGTCCATACGGAACAGGGCGAGGGGCGCGACAATCTCATCCCCGGTACGGTGAAGAGCGCGGTATTTACGGGAAACCGAGTGGGATACGAAATCGATAGCGGTGAATTTCACATCATCGCGGAAACAAGCCCGTACGTGACGGAATTAAAAAAGGGGCAGCATGTTTGGGTGGAACTGCCCGCTGACCGAATGCGGGTTTTGGCCATGTAACCTTTTGCGTCATGCAGAATGAGATCAACATTCATTTAAGAAAGGGCGAAAATTTCTAACGCTAGGATGGGAGAATTATGAAATTCCTTGAATTGACGATGCCATTGAATCATCAATGGATGCCGGACGATGTCTTGCCGACATCAGTAAAGTTTTTTCTCGGACCCAAGAATCATCAAGAAAAGGGAATGGTTATCGGTAGCGACTCGGGCACGTGCCTGACGCTGCCTTCGGTGTTCGAAGCGTTTCGCAAGACCGCGCGGCTCGATGAAGTGCCGGTCGATAAATTGGTTTTACGGTCCACCACTGTGGTCAGCATCGCTAAGTCGGAGGGCGAAGAGATAAACAAAACGGATGTTCAAAAGGCGTTCGATGCGGCTCGACCTGCGAAGGGAGACGCGATTCTGATCGCGACAGGTTGGGGCGACAAGCCTTGTCGAGAATTTTATCTCCTCGGCAGCCCGCACTTATCTCTGGAAGCAGCACAGTATTTGGCGAAACGAATGAATGAGAACCAAAGCGACTTGTTGTTGGTCGATACGGCGCTGGTCGGCTGGCCGGACAAACACCTTATCCCCGAGTGGTGTTCCATGCTGCCGATCCCCGCGGCGGAGTCCGCCGAGGCGCGCATGTACTTGCACCTTTACGACGGCGAGAAAGCGAACAAAGATTTTGCCGCAGAGATGGAACTTGCCCGCGCGGGCATCATAACTGTGCGGAAGTTGGTTCACTGCGGGCAGATCAAGAAAGACAAAATCAAAATAATTGTGTCGCCGTTGAAGGTTGTGCGCGGCGTGGCTTCAACGTGCCGAGTCGTAGCTTTGGAGGACTGATGATGAAACTTATCGATTTGACGATGCCGATCTGGGAAGGCGCGGGGTACGGAGAAATTTTGCCTTTTACGAATTCTCCCGTGCGGCTCCACGAGTACATGTACTACGACAAACACGGTCTGCGCATGACCCGCATGAAGCTCGACGGAGAAACGGGCAGCCCGTTCATGGTGCCGCATCAGCGCAACCCCTTCGATCCGACGCCGCTCCAGCCCGAGCCAAAATTTTCTTGGTTGCTCGATGAAATACCGCTCGAAAAGCTAATTCTCAGGGACACTGTGATCCTCGACATTAGAGCTCCGGAAACGCACGAGATCACGCCCGACGAAATGGAAGTGGCGATCAAACGCGCCGACTACCAAAAAGGCGATGAGGTGCTGCTCCGGACGGGCTGGGGCACGCGCGAACGCGCCTACGAGCTTGGCATCGACTACTACAAGAGAACTCCGAGCATTCACTTCGATGCGGCCGCGCTGCTGGCGAAAAAGATGGACGAGATGGATAGTGGGTTATTCATGACCGATTGCGGTCTGGTGAATCCGCCCAGAGTGCAGGGCAATAACTGGTTCCGCGGCGAGGCACCGTTGATTCCGCATCCGAAGCCCTGGCCATCGGCCGAAGCTCGGGAAAGAGTCATAGATCTAGGCGCGCATAAACACGGCAGCCCACATCCGAGCAGCTACGGTGCGCTAATCAAAAAAACGATGGCTGGTTGCAAGTGTTTGATCGATTGCGACCAGATTTCCGAGAAGCGTGTGAAGATGATCGTGCTGCCTCTCCTGATCAAAAATGGTGGAGCTTCACCCTGCCGTTTCATAGCAGTCGAAGAGTAGTTTAGCCTGTGGCCTCCGGGTCGGACCAGCGTAAACTCTCACAGCATTTGAACTAACTTTTTCGGCTCGCTGATCGGGCCGGCACCCAAGCACGCGTTGGCAAAGGCTGGTAAGCCAAGCCGTTCCGACCTTATGGTTCAATTGGCGCCTGGCATCTTACTCTCGATTGACGGAATCGTTGGTATCGAATACGATACCGTTAGTGAATGCAACTCAAATTGTCATCGACACCAATGTCTTTATCTCGGCCTTACGGTCACAATACTGTGCGTCATATAAACTCTTCATGCTTCTCGAAAGCGGTAAGTTCGAGATAAATCTTTCCGTCCCATTGATCATTGAGTATGAAGAAGTCAGCAAACGACTAGTTGGAAGAAAAAGCGAGCTGAAATCCAGTGATATTGACGAAATCCTCGATTATGTTTGCTCGGTCGCTCATCGGAGAAAGGTTTACTAC